>DATBEA010000295.1:0-3459 GCA_036276215.1 Usitatibacter sp. | reverse complement strand
ATGATGGCGCTCCCCAGCCTCGCGTAGACCCTCCTCACCGTGTTCGACCGCAGGGTGAACGAGATCCACAGGGCGGCGGTCGCGGCGGCGATCGCGATGGCCACCGACGCGCCGAAGAGGAGGGCGTCGTACCGGATCGCGGGCGCCACCTCCATGGCGGCCATGCCCGTGTAGTGCATGGAGCAGATGCCGATCCCCATGAGCACGCCGCCGGCCGCGAGGCGCCTGCCGGACATGGACTTGCGCGTCACGGTGAGCAGGGCGAAGCCCGACACGATGATCGCGATCAGCATCGAGACCAGCGTGATGCCGACGTCGTAGGCCATCGGGATGGGCAGGCTGAAGGCGAGCATGCCGATGAAGTGCATCGACCAGATGCCCATGCCCATCGCGAACGCGCCGCCCAGCAGCCAGGAGACCGCCGCCGCGCCCGTCGAGGCGGTGATCCGAGACGCGAGGTCGAGCGCCGTATACGAGGCGAGGACCGCGACCAGGAACGAAACGAGAACGACCCAGTTGTTGTATGCGCCGGCCATGCAGGCTCCCTAGGGCATCGGCCGAGACTAAGGCATTCGTCCGGGAGGGCGTGTGACTTTTCGCACATTCCCGCCGGAAGCCGTTATTACATCGGCAGCGGGCTAGAGGTCGTCGATGGACTTGGGCCAGTCGTCCTTGAGGAGCCGGGAAAGGGAGCGGTCGGCGAGGAGCTTGCCGCCGGTCTGGCAGCGCGCGCAGTAGTTCGCCTCGTTCTCGGCGTAGACGATGCGCTGCACGGGGGCGCCGCACACCGGGCAGGGCTTCTTGTAGCGGCCATGCACGGCCATCCCCTCGCGAAACGCCGTCACCTTCTCGGGAAACCGCTCGCCCGCCTCGGCGCGCAGGATGTCGGTCCAGCTGGCGAGGGTCACCTTCACGGCCTTCTGCAGCCGGCGCGCCTCGTCCTCGGTGAGCGAGCGCGTGAGCTTGAGGGGGGAGAGCTGCGCCGCGTGCAGGATCTCGTCGGAATAGGCGTTGCCGATGCCGCTGAACTTGTGCGGATCCGTGAGGGCCCGCTTGAGCGTGTGGTTGCCCGACTGCAGCCCGGCGTGGAAATCCTCGAAGGTCGCGGCCATCACGTCGATGCCGCCGGGGTCGATCGCCCGAAGCGCCTCCTCGCCGCGCACGATCGTGAGGGACGCGCGCTTGCGGGTACCGGCCTCGGTGAAATAGAGCGTGCCGGCCGCGAACTCGAAGATCGCGATCACGCCCTGGGGCTTCTTCTTCTCGCCGGGGCCGCGCCAGTGCAGGCGCCCGGCGATCATGAGGTGGATCACCGCGAAGAGCCCGTCGCCCAGGTCCATCACGATGCGCTTGCCGATGCGCCGCAGGCCCCGCACCGTGCGCCCGAACGTGGCGTCCAGCGGCGGATCGAACGAGCGCAGCACGAACGGGTTGGCGAGCTTCACCCGCTCGAGCGCCTGGCCCACGACGCGCTTCTCGAGGGCCTCGAGGTAGACGGTGACGTCGGGAAGCTCGGGCATTTTCCAATCTTAAGCCCGCGTGCGAGGCTCATCCCATGAGCTACCGGCGTGCGTAGAATGGTCCTCACTATGTTCGCAAGCCCACCATGGATTTGAGCGCCGCCTGGCTCCTCGTGGCCGCCATCTGCGCCGCGGGGGGCTTCGCCCTCGCGCACTTCTGGAACCGCACGCGGCCCACCCAGGACGAGAAGCGCGTGGCGGAGCTGGAAGCGCAGCTCATCGCCGCGCGCGAAGCGGGCATGCGCTACTCGGTCCAGGCGGCCGAGCTGGAGAAGGAAGCCTCCACGCTGCGCTCGCAGCTCCTGGAGACCGCGCAGCGCAGCGCCATCTACGAGGAGCGAGCCCGCCTCCTGGGCGATGCGAAGCAGGCCCTCGAGAACGCCTTCAAGTCGCTCTCGGCCGAGGCGCTGAAGAGCAACAACGCCGCCTTCCTCGACCTCGCCAGGGCATCGCTGGGCGAGTTCCAGCAGGTCGCCAAGGGAGAGCTGGAGAAGCGCCAGCAGGCCATCGATGCGCTCGTGGCCCCCGTGAAGATCTCGCTCGACAAGGTGGACGAGAAGATCGGCGCGCTGGAGCGCGCGCGCGAGCAGGCCTACGGCGAGATCCGCCAGCAATTCACCCAGATGGGCGAGACGCAGGCCCTGCTCCGCCAGGAAACCGCGAACCTCGTGAAGGCGCTGCGCCAGCCGCATGTTCGCGGCCGCTGGGGCGAGGTGCAGCTGCGCCGCGTGGTCGAGATGGCCGGCATGCTCAAGCACTGCGACTTCGCCGAGCAGGAGTCGGCGACGACGGACGACGGGCGGCTCCTGCGCCCGGACCTCGTCGTGCGCCTTCCCGGCAACCGGCAGATCCTCGTGGACTCCAAGGCGCCCATCAATTCCTACCTGGACGCCCACGAGGCCGTGGACGAGGAGCAGCGCCGCGCGAAGATGCGCGATCACGGCCAGCTCGTGCGCTCGCACCTGCAGGCGCTCTCGAAGAAGAGCTACTGGGAGCAGTTCGAGCCCACGCCCGAGATGGTGGTCATGTTCATTCCCGGCGAGGCGTTCTTCAGCGCCGCGCTGGAAGCCGATCCCGAGCTCCTCGACTACGCCTTCTCGCAGAACGTGATCATCGCTTCGCCCGCTTCGCTCATGGCGCTCCTGAAGGCGGCCTCGTACGGCTGGCGGCAGGAAAGCATCGCGGAGAACGCGCGCGCCATCAGCGACCTGGGGCGCGAGCTGCATGGGCGCCTCGCCACGCTCGTGAAGCACATCGACCGGGTGGGCAGGAGCCTCGACAACGCGAGGGACGCGTACAACGACGCGATCGGCTCGTTCGAATCGCGCGTGCTTCCCTCGGCGCGCAAGTTCAAGGACCTCGGCGCCACGTCGCAGGAAGCCGAGATCATCGAGCTGCGCGCGATCGAGGGCGGCGCACGCCGCATCCAGGCGCTCGACAAGCCCTCCGAAGAGTAGCCGGCGGCGCCGCAAGCGCGCGGAATTTCCTGCATGCGGAATTGCGTGTGACAGGGTTGCGCCGGAATTTCCGCGCGCGCACGATGTTCGCGATCCAGCATTCCAACAACGACGAGGAGATACGCGATGAAGAACGCATCGTGGCTGGCCGCGGCCATGCTCGCTTTCGCGGGCAGCGCCCTGGCGGACGAGAACCATTCGGTGGTCGCGTCGATGAGCACGCTCATCACCACGCCGATGGTGATCGAAGGGCTCGCGAACGACGACAGCAACCTCTACGCGCCAGGGCGCGCGCTGAACCCGGGCGACCCGTGCCCGGTGTGGAAGATCCCCCTCGACAATCCCTCGCTCATCATCGTGGGCTTCGTGCCCGCCCCCAGCGCCACGGGAAGCTGCTCGCCCAGCGGCCTCGCCCTCGGCCCCGATGGCCAGGTCTACGTGACCCAGACCGACCGCATCTACCGCTTCACGCCCAGCGCCTC
>DATBEA010000294.1:0-3852 GCA_036276215.1 Usitatibacter sp. | reverse complement strand
GCGCGCGCGCCACAAGAAAGTCCTCGCGCAGGCCAAGGGTTACCGCGGCCGCCGCGGCAACGTCTACCGGATCGCCAAGGAAGCGGTGATGAAGGCGGGGCAGTACGCCTACCGCGATCGCCGCAACAAGAAGCGCGAGTTCCGGGCGCTCTGGATCACCCGCATCAACGCCGGTGCCCGCGACGCGGGCGTCACCTACAGCCAGTTCATGGCGGGCCTGAAGAAGGCCGGCATCGAAATCGACCGCAAGGTGCTTGCCGACCTCGCCGTCTTCGACAAGCCGGCGTTCGGGCGTATCGTCGAGCAGGCCAAAGCGAGCCTCGGGGCCTGACGGGACGTAAAACCAGACAGGGGGCTCGCAAGAGCCCCTTTTTCTTTTGATGGAAGAACTCGAACAGATCGTCTCGGCCGCGCGCACGGCCATCGCCGCCACGGGGAGCGTCGCCGACCTCGAGCAGGCGAAGTCGCGCTTTCTCGGAAGGTCGGGAACGCTCACGGAGCTGCTGAAGTCGCTGGGCAAGCTCCCCGCCGACGAGCGTCCCGCCGCCGGAGCCGCGATCAATCGCGCCAAGGTGGATGTCGAGGCGCTCGTCCAGTCGCGGCGCGACGCGATCCTCGCGGCCGAGCTGGACACGCGCCTCGCGGGCGAGGCGGTGGACGTGACGCTGCCCGGCCGCTCGCGCGGCGTGGGCGGGCTTCACCCCATCGCGAGGGCGCAGGAGCACGTGGAAGCGCTCTTCCGCACGATGGGCTTCTCGGTCGCCGACGGGCCCGAGATCGAGAACGACTGGTACAACTTCACGGCGCTGCGCATGTTCCCGGACCATCCGTCGCGCAGCATGCAGGACACGTTCTACGTGGCGGGCACCGACCATGTCCTGCGCACGCAGACTTCTCCCGTGCAGATCCGCTACATGGAGTCGCACAAGCCGCCCATCCGCATCATCTGTCCCGGGCGCGTGTACCGCAACGACCACGACGCCACGCACTCGCCGATGTTCCACCAGGTCGAGGGCCTGTGGGTTGACGAGGGCATCAGCCTCGCGGACCTCAAGGGCACGATCACCCAATTCTGCCGCGCGTTCTTCGAGCGCGACGACATCGACCTTCGCTTCCGCCCGTCGTATTTCCCGTTCGTCGAGCCGGGCGTCGAGATCGACATGGCCTGGTCCAGGGGGGACGGTGGCGAGACCACCTACCTCGAGATCGCGGGCGCCGGCGTGGTCCACCCCGACGTGCTTCGCAACGGCGGCATCGACCCGCGGCGCTATTCCGGCTTCGCCTTCGGCATGGGCCTGGATCGCCTGGCGATGCTCAAGTACGGCGTGGACGACCTGCGCCTTTTCTTCGAGAACGACCTCAAGTTCCTGGCGCAATTCCGATGAAGCTCTCCGTCGCGTGGCTGAAGGAGCTGGTGGCCGTCGACATGACGGTCGATGCGCTCGCGCGCGCGCTCACCATGGGCGGCCTCGAGGTCGAGGAAGCGGCGCCCGCAGGCGCGGCCTTCACCGGCATCGTCGTGGGGCACGTGAAGAGCGTGGCGCCGCATCCGAACGCCGACAAGCTGCGCGTGACCGAGGTGGACGCGGGCACGGGTGAGCTGCTGCAGATCGTCTGTGGCGCACCCAACGTGGCGGCGGGGCAGAAGGTACCGTGCGCGCTGGTGGGCGCGAAGCTGCCGTCCTCGCAAGGCGGGACCGGGAATCCAACGGTCATGGAAATCAAGAAGGCGAAGCTTCGCGGCGTGGAGTCGAGCGGGATGCTCTGCTCGGCGCGCGAGCTGGGCCTCTCCCAAGACCATGCGGGCCTGCTGGTGCTCGACGCCGATGCGCCCGTGGGCGCCAACGTGCGCGAGCTCCTGGGGCTCGACGATGTGGTCTTCACCCTGAAGCTCACCCCGAATCGTGGCGACGCCCAGTCGATGTTCGGCATTGCGCGCGATACCGCCGCCATCACGGGCGCGCGCCTTTCGCTTCCTGCCGCCGCTCCCGTACCCGGCACGATCCCGGACCAGCGCGCGGTGCGCATTTCGGAGCCGAAGGCCTGCGGGCGCTATCTCGGGCGCGTGATCCGCGGCATCGATCCGGCGAAGCGCACGCCCGCCTGGATGGTGCGGCGCATCGAGCGCGCGGGACTGCGCCCCATCTCGCCGCTCGTGGACATCACCAACTACGTGATGCTCGAGCGCGGCCAGCCCATGCACGCCTTCGACCACGCGAAGCTCGAGGGCGCGATCGACGTGCGCTTCATGAAGCCGGGCGAGAGCGTGAAGCTCCTGAACGGCCAGGTCGTCGAATACCGGCCGAACCTGCTCGCGATCACCGACGAACGGGGTCCCGTGGGCCTGGGCGGCGTGATGGGCGGATTCGATTCGATGGTGGGCGACGCGACAACCGACGTATTTTTCGAGGCGGCGTTCTTCCATCCCGAGACGGTCCAGGGCAGGTCGCGCGAGCTGCAGCTCACGAGCGATGCCGCGCATCGCTACGAGCGCGGCGTGGATTTCGAGGCATGCCTGGGCGCCATGGAGCGCGCCACCGGGCTCACGCTCGCGATCTGCGGAGGGCGCGCGGGGCCCGTCACGCGCGTGGATGCCGAGCTTCCCCGGCGCGAGCCCGTGAATGTCGAGCCGGCACGCGTGGTGAGCCTGCTGGGCTACCCCGTGGAGACCTCCGAGATGACGCGCATCCTCGAGCGCCTCGCCTGCGCGCCGCGCATGGACGGCACGGCCATCCGCGCCACGGCCCCCTCCTGGCGCTTCGATCTCACGATCGAGGAGGACTTCATCGAGGAGATCGCCCGCATCCACGGCTACGACCATGTGCCCGCGGCCGCCCCGCGCTCGAGCGTGCCGATGTCCCGGCTCGCCGACGGGCGCCGCGACCGGTTCGACCTGCGCCACGCGATGGCCGCCCAGGGCTACCAGGAAGTCATCAACTACAGCTTCGTTTCCGAGGATTGGGAGCGCGACTTCGCGGGCAACACGGCGCCCGTGCGGCTCGCGAACCCCATCTCCTCGCAGATGGGCGTGATGCGCACCACGCTCATTCCCGGGCTGGTGCAGACGCTGCGCGCGAACCTGAACCGTGGCGAGGCCCGCGCGCGGCTCTTCGAGATCGGGCGCTGCTTCGAGGGGTCCGCGGCCGACGTGGCGGTGCAGCCCGAACGGATCGCCGCGCTCGCGTACGGAAGCCGCTACCCCGAGCAGTGGTCCGAGAAGGCGGCGCTCGTCGACTTCTTCGACGCCAAGGGCGACCTGGAGTCCCTCGCGGGCACCCTGGAGCTCACGTTCGAGGCGGCGAGCCACCCGGCCTGCCATCCGGGCCGGTGCGCGGCCGTCCTCGCCGGGGGGCGGCGGATCGGCGTCGTGGGAGAGCTCCATCCACGCCTGCAGCAGGCCTGCGAGCTACCCACCCCTGCGGTCGTCTTCGAGATCGCCGTGGAGCCCCTCCTCGAGGGCCATGCGCCCCGTTTCGCGGGCGTTTCCCGCATGCCGATGGTGCGCCGCGACATTTCCTTCGAGGTAGGCCAGGAAGTGCCCGTCGGGGGCCTCCTGGAAGCCCTCCGGGGGCGGGTCCCCCCCTTCGTCCGGGAGGTCGAGGTGTTCGATCAGTACCGGGGAAAAGGGGTCGAGCCCGGCAAAAAAAGCCTTGCCCTACGGATAGTTATGCAGGATACTGACAGGACTTTGACAGATTCCGAGGTGGAGGGAGTCGTCGCCTCCATTCGCGAGCAGCTGAATCAACAATTCCAAGCCAAGCCGCGCACGTGAAAGACAAAGTTACCCTTACCAAGGCCGAGCTCGCCGACCTCATGTTCGAGAAGGTCGGCCTGAACAAGCGCGAGGCAAAG
>DATBEA010000293.1:0-4005 GCA_036276215.1 Usitatibacter sp. | reverse complement strand
GAGCACCACGAGCGGAACGTTCTACACGGCCGCGGGAAGCTTCGCGAGGAAGTCGTCCTTGAACGCGCCGCGAACGTAGTTCTCCTTGCTCGCGGTGAGGCGCATCTTCGCGTCGTCGGTGCGCCCGTCGGTGTAGACGACGAGCGAGTTCTTCGGCAGGAAGGCGGCGGAGACCGCGACCGCGGAGTTGAGCAACCCGCCCGGGTTCATGCGCAGGTCGAGCACGAGGCCCTTCATCTCGCCGCCCGACTGCTTGTAGAGGTCGTTGATGGCGGTGACGAGGTTTTCGCCCGTGTGCTCCTGGAATTGCGTGATGCGGATCATGCCGTAGCCCGGCTCGAGCATCTTCGCCTTCACGCTCTTCACGCGGATCACGTCGCGGCGCACCACGATCTCGAGGGGCTGCTGCACGTCCTTGCGAAGCACCGTGAGCTTCACGTCGGTGTTGGGCTTGCCGCGCATCTTCTTCACGGCATCCGAGAGGCTGATGCCCTTCAGGGACACGTCGTCCAGCTTGATGATGAGGTCGCCCGCCTGGACCCCGGCGTGGTATGCCGGCGTGTCCTCGATGGGGGCCACCACCTTCACGAATCCGTCCTCGGTGCCGACCTCGATGCCGAGGCCGCCGAATTCACCCTGGGTGCCGACCTGCAGGTCGCGATAGGCTTCCTGGTCGAGGAACGCCGAGTGGGGGTCGAGGCCCGTCACCATGCCGTTGATCGCCTCCTTCAGCAGCTTGCGATCGTCCACCGGCTCGACGTAGTCGGTCTTGATGCGGCCGAAGACCTCGCTGAAGAGGCGCAGGTCGTCCACCGGAAGCATGAGCGCGGAGGACTGGCGGTCCGCGACGGCCGAGAAATGCAGGCTCGCCGCAATGCCGAGCGCTGCGCCCAGAGCCACGAGACCGAGTTGCTGAAGCCTTTTACCCATTCGTGTTACCTCGCATCGGAAAGTCGTCGTAAGTGCCGCGGGCGATCTTCTAGGGGGCTACCCACCCCAACGGATCGAACGGTTTTCCGTCGCGACGTAGCTCAAAGTATAGACCCGATTCCGCGGCAACGTCCGAGGCTCCTACACGTGCAATCGGGTCTCCGCTACGCACGCTTTCCCCTACCTTTCGCAGCAGCCCCTCGTTGTTGGCATAGAGGCTCATGTAGCCCTTTCCATGGTCAAGAATCAACAGGTTACCGAACCCCCTCAGCCAGTCCGCGTACACGACCCGGCCGTCGGCCACGGCGTGGACGGTTTCACCTGAAACGCTGCGGATGAAGAGGCCCTTCCATGTTGCCGCGGTTTCCTCGCGGGGGGCGCCGAACCGGTTGGCGAGCTCGCCCTTCACGGGAAGCCTGAGCAGGCCCTTCAGCGTCTCGAACGGGCGCGAGGCGAGGGAGGCGTCGGCCACCTGGTCGACGGTGCGCCCCTTGGCGCGCTCCCTGGGCTTCTTCTCGGCGAGCGCCCGGGCGATCTCCTCCACCAGGTGCGTGAGGCGCTGCTCGTCGCGCTTCAGCCTTCCCAGCTCGCGGCGCCCCCGCGAGATGTCCCCGGCCAGGCGCGCCACGAGGGCGGCGCGCGTGGCGCGCTCTCGCCCGAGCTTGCGCGCCTCGTCCTCCTGGGCCTGCTCGTTCTGGCGAAGCTCGTCGCGGCTGCGCGCGGCCTCGGTGGCGAGCGCGGCAAGCCGCGTGTCCTCGTCGCGAAGCTGCGCGATCAGCAAGGCCCGCGCGCGCTGGATATAGCCGTAGTAGGCGAGCTGGCGCGAGACGCTCGCCGCGTCGCGCCCCTCGAGCAGCAGGCGCAGCCGGTCGGGCGCGCCCTGCTCGTACTGCAGGCGAAGGAGCCGCGCCGCGAGCGCCTGCTGGCGCGAGATGCCCTCCCGCGCGGCGCGCTCGCGATCGGCGACACCGGCCAGGTCCGTCTCGATGGCGCGGCGCTTCCCGGCAAGGTCGAAGAGCGTGCGCTGCGCCTCGCTCAGCGCGAGGCCGCTCGCCTTCAGCTCCTCCGCGGCCTCGGTGCGGGTTTCCTCGCGGGCGGCGAGCTCGGCCTGGACCTCCTCGATGCGCTCGCGCAGGCGCCGCAGGTCCTCCTCGGTGGGCGCCGCCGCCTGCGTGGCGCTCGGCGGCTTCGGGCGCTTGGCCGCGTCGAGCGGCGCGCTCGCGGCGAGGCATGCTGCGAGCGCGGCCAGGCGCAGCGCGCGCCCGATCGCCATCGCGCTACTTCGCCTTGCCCTGGCTCGCGACCGCGTGCTGCGCCTTCGCGACCGCCTCCGGGTCGCCCAGGTAGTAGCTGCGCAGCGGACGCAGCGAATCGTCCATTTCATAGACGAGCGGGATCGCGGTGGGGACGTTCACCGCGACGATCGCCTCGTCGGCGAGCGCATCGAAGTACTTGATGAGCGAGCGGATGCTGTTGCCGTGCGCGGCGACGAGGATGCGCTCGCCGCCGGCCACGCGCGGGGCGATGTGCTCCTTCCAGTAGGGGACGACGCGCTCCACGGTGTCCTTCAGGCACTCGGTGAGCGGCACCTGGCCGGGCGCGAGCGATGCGTAGCGCCTGTCGCGCGCGGCATTGCGCTCGTCGGAGGGCTCCAGGGCCGGCGGCGGGACGTCGTAGCTGCGCCGCCATACGAGCACCTGCTCCTCGCCGAACTTGGCCGCGGTCTCGGCCTTGTCGAGGCCCTGCAGCGCGCCGTAGTGGCGCTCGTTCAGGCGCCAGTCCTTCTCCACCGGCAGCCACAGGCGGTCCATTTCCTCGAGCGCGATGTTGAGCGTGCGGATCGCGCGCTTCAGCACCGACGTGAACGTGAAATCGAAGTCGTAGCCCTCCTTGGCGAGGAGCTTGCCCGCCGCGCGGGCCTCGTCGACGCCCGTGGGAGTGAGGTCGACGTCCTTCCATCCGGTGAAGCGGTTCTCGCGGTTCCAGGCGCTCTCGCCGTGGCGCAGCAGCACGATCTTCTTCATGCACGCGAGTTTAGCAAAGAGAGAGTGGCCTAGAATCCTCGCCGATGGCCTCCCCGCGAGAGGAATTCCTCGCCGGCGCGCGCGAGATCGCCCCGGTCCTGGTCGGCATGCTGCCCTTCGGCCTCGTGACGGGCGTGGCCGCGACCGCCTCGGGCCTTACCGCGGCGCAGGGCATCGCCCTGTCGATGCTCTCCTTCTCGGGCATCGCGCAGCTCATCGTCTGCCAGCTCATCGCCGCGGGCTCTCCCGCGATCGTCGTGGTGGGCGCCGGCTCCATCGTGAGCCTTCGCTTCGTGATGTACAGCGCCGCCGTCTCCCCGCATCTCGCGCACCTGGACTGGCGCTGGCGCTCGCTCCTCGCCTTCCTCATGACCGACCAGAGCTTCTCCATGACGACCGCGCGCTTCAGCGCGCCGGGCGATCGATCCACGCGCCACTGGCACACGCTGGGGGCCGCGCTCACGCTCTACCTCGCGTGGCAGGCCACGGTGATCGCCGGCATCGCGGCAGGCTCGCAGGTGCCCGAGCGCTGGTCGCTCGATTTCGCGGTGGTCCTCACCTTCATCGCGCTGCTGGTCCCCGCGGTGCGAACGCGCGCCGACCTCGCCGCGGCGATGGCCGCCGCCGCCGTGGCGCTCGTGGCCCTGGGGCTGCCCTACCGCCTCTCGCTCGTCGCCGCTTCGCTCGCCGGAATCGCCGCGGGCCTTGCGATCGAGAGGACGCGGCGCCGATGAGCACCTGGCTCGTGATCGCGGAGATGGCGGCCGTGACGTTCCTGCTGCGCGGATCCTTCATCCTCTTCGCCAATCCCCACAAGTTCCCGCACGCGTTCCGCCAGGCGCTGCAGCTCGTGCCCGCGGCGGTCCTCGCGGCGATCGTGGCGCCGGGCATCGCGGCCCCGGGCGGTGTCGTGGACCTCTCCCCCGAGAACCTTCGCCTTCTCGCGGGCCTCATCGCCCTCGCCGCGGCAGCGCGGATCCGCCATCCGCTCGCGCCGATCGCCGCGGGCATGGGAGCGCTGTGGCTCCTGCAGGTGTGGATCGGGTAAAAT
>DATBEA010000292.1:0-7281 GCA_036276215.1 Usitatibacter sp. | reverse complement strand
ATGTCGAGCTGGAGAAGAGGCTCATGGGCGAGGCCGGGCACGTGTTCGCCGTGGCGCAGTGCCGCACCGAGGACGACGTGATCGCGGCGGCGCGCGGCTGTGCGGGCGCGCTGGTGCAATACGCGCCGATGAACGCGAAGGTCTTCGCCGCGTTGCCCGAGCTTCGCATCGTGAGCCGCATGGGGGCGGGATTCGACACGGTGAACACCGCGGACGCGAAGGCGCTCGGCGTATGGGTCGCCAACTCGCCCGACTACGGCGTGGGAGAAGTCGCGACGCACGCGCTCGCCATGGCCCTGGGGCTGGTGCGCCACGTGCCGTTCTTCAACCGCGACGTGCATGCGGGGCGCTGGGACTACAACTCGACCGGGCGCCTTCGCCGTCCTTCGAGCCTGGCGCTCGGGATCCTCGGCATGGGACGCATCGGCAAGCGCATGGCGCGGATTTCGCAGGCCATCTTCGGCCGCGTGCTGGGCTGCGATCCCTACATCGCCGCGAACGATTTTCCCGAGGGCGTCGAGCGCGTGACGCGGGACGAGCTCTTCGCGCAGTCCGACGTGCTCACGCTGCACGTTCCGCTCAACGACGAGACCCGCCATATCGTGGATGCCGCGGCGCTCGCGAGCATGAAGCCCGCCTCGTTCCTCGTGAACACCTCGCGCGGGGCCGTGGCCCACGTGCCCTCGGTGCTTGCCGCCCTGGACGCGGGCCGGCTCGAGGGCGCGGCGCTCGACGTGCTTCCCAAGGAGCCTCCGCTGGCGGATGATCCGGTGCTCGAGCATCCGCGGCTCATCCTCACCCCCCATGCGGCGTTCTATTCCGACGAGGGGGAGCGGGAGCTGCGGACCAAGGCCGCGCAGAATCTCCTGGATTGGGCGAGCCACGGGCGGCCCCGTTACGTCGTCGTCGAAGGGAAGCGATAGGCATGGCATCGGTCCACATCCGCAACATCCACAAGCACTTCGGAGGCACGCACGTGATCCGCGGCGTCGACATCGAGATCGCCGACGGGGAGTTCGCGGTGCTGGTGGGCCCGTCGGGCTGCGGCAAGTCCACGCTGCTTCGCATGATCGCGGGGCTGGAGGAGATCACCTCGGGCGAGATCGCCATCGGCGGCAGGGTCGTGAACAACGTGCCGCCGAAGGAGCGCGACATCGCGATGGTGTTCCAGAACTACGCGCTCTACCCGCACATGAAGGTGCGCGACAACATGGCCTTCAGCATGCTGCTCGCCAAGCGCCCGCGCGCGGAGATCGACGAGCGCGTCGCCAAGGCCGCGGCCATCCTGGGCCTCGCCGAGCTCCTCGACCGCTATCCGCGTCAGCTATCCGGCGGCCAGCGCCAGCGTGTCGCCATGGGGCGCGCCATCGTGCGCGATCCGCAGGTGTTCCTCTTCGACGAGCCGCTCTCGAACCTCGATGCGAAGCTGCGCGTGGCGATGCGCACCGAGCTGAAGGAGCTGCACCAGCGGCTCAAGACCACGTCGGTCTACGTGACCCACGACCAGATCGAGGCCATGACCATGGCCGACCAGATCGTGGTGATGCGCGACGGGCTGGTGGAGCAGCGCGGGCGCGCGCTCGAGCTCTACGACCGCCCGGCGAACCTCTTCGTGGCGGGCTTCATCGGCTCGCCCGCGATGAATTTCCTGAAAGGCACGCTGCGCCGCTCCAACGGAAGCGCGCGCGTGGACCTCGCGCCCGGCGTGAGCCTGCCCGCCCCGAGCGGGGTGGCGGGCGAGGACGGGCTTCCGGTGGTCTACGGCACGCGTCCCGAGCACCTGGCCCTGGGCCGCGAAGGCGAGGGGATCGCCGCGACGGTGGCGGTGGTCGAGCCTACCGGCGCCGACACGCAGGTGTTCGCCAAGTTCGGCTCCGACGACCTCGCGGCGGTATTCCGCGAGCGGCACGATTTCCGGTCGGGAGAGGTGGTGCGCCTCGTTCCCGACCATGAGCGCACGCACCTCTTCGATGCGCAGACGGGCAAGTCGTTACGATCTTGAACCCCAGGTTGGCAGTGATCGACAAACAACACCCAAGGAGGAATGACCGATGTCCAAATTCTCGAGACGCGAGTTCCTGAAGACGACCGCGGGCGCCGCGGCCGCGGGAACGCTCGGAGTGGGAAGCTCGATGTTGTCGCAGGAGGCGTTCGCGCAGGCCAAGTGGGCGCCCGAGAAGGGCGCGAAGCTTCGCGTGCTGCGCTGGAAGCGCTTCGTCCAAGGCGACGAAGACAAGTGGCTGGAGAACACGAAGAAGTTCGCAGCCATGCACAAGATCGACGTTCGCGTCGACAGCGAGGGTTGGGAGGACGTGCGTCCCAAGGCGGCGGTCGCGGCGAACGTCGGCAGCGGCCCCGACATCATCATCGGCACCTTCGAGGATGCGCACCAGTACCCCGACAAGCTGGTGGATGTGACCGACGTGTGCAACTACCTCGGCGGGAAATACGGCGGCTGGTACGACGTGTGCAAGTCGTACTGCGTGGAGAAGAACAAGTGGATCGCCGTGCCCATGGGCTGCGCGGGCAACGCGATCGTGCACCGCGTGAGCGTGATGAAGGAAGCGGGCTTCAGCGAGTTCCCGAAGGACCTCGACGGCTTCCTCAAGCTCGCCCAGGCGTACAAGGCGAAGGGCATGCCGCCCGGATTCGCGCTCGGCAACGCCACCGGCGACGGCAACGTGTGGTGCCACTGGCTCGTGTGGGCGCACGGCGGCAAGATGGTCGACAAGAAGGGCAACGTGGTCATCGACAGCCCGCAGACCGAAGCCGCGCTCGAGTACGGCAAGAAGCTCTACGAGACCTTCATCCCGGGCACGCTCTCCTGGCTCGACCCGAACAACAACAAGGCGTTCCTCGACGGGCAGATCGGGATGACGGCCAATGGCATCTCGGTGTATTACGCCGCCAAGAACTCGCCGGACGCGAAAATGAAAGCCATTGCCGAGGACATCGGGCACGCGAACTTCCCGGTGGGCCCCGTCGGCAGGACCACGGAGCTGAACCTCTTCTTCCCGATGATGCTCTTCAAGTACTCGAAGTACCCGAACGCGGCCAAGGCCTACCTCGCGTTCATGATGGAGAGGGAGCAGTACGAGCCGTGGCAGCAGGCTTCGATCGGCTACGTGTCGCAACCGCTGAAGGCCTACGAGAAGAACCCGCTGTGGAGCTCGGATCCGAAGAACAAGCCCTACAGCAATTCGATGGCGGTGATGCTCCCCAACGGCTACGACGGCCCCATGGGCTATGCGTCGGCCGCGACGATGGCCGACTTCATCATGGTGAACATGGTGGCCGAGGCGATCTCGGGATCCAAGCCCGTCAAGGAGGCGATGCAGCGCGCGAAGGCGCGAGCGGAGCGGTACTACAAGGTTTGACCAAGCTCCTCAACAACCGGCACTTCCTCGGGCTGGCATTCATGCTGCCCGCGGGAGTGCTGTTGTTGCTCTTCCTCACGTATCCGCTGGGGCTCGGCACGTGGCTGGGCTTCACCGACACCAAGATCGGGCGGGCCGGGCACTGGATCGGGCTGGAGAACTTCAAGTTCCTGGCCGAGGACAGCGTGGCGCGGCTCTCGCTCTTCAACACGCTCTTCTACACGATCGTCGCCAGCATCCTCAAGTTCGCGCTGGGCCTCTGGCTGGCCCTCCTCCTCAATCGCAACCTGCCGTTCAAGTCGTTCTTCCGCGCCGTTGTGCTGCTGCCCTTCATCGTGCCGACCGCGCTTTCCGCCATCGCATTCTGGTGGCTCTACGACGCGCAGTTCTCGATCCTCTCGTGGACGCTCACGAAGATGGGGATCATCCACCAGTACATCGATTTCCTCGGCAACCCGTGGAATGCGCGCTTCTCGGTGATCGCCGCCAACATCTGGCGCGGCGTGCCGTTCGTGGCGATCTGCCTCCTCGCCGGGCTGCAGACGATCCCGCCTTCCCTCTACGAGGCGGCGTCGCTGGACGGCGCCACGCCCTGGCAGCGCTTCCGGTTCGTGACGCTGCCGCTCCTCACGCCGATCATCGCCGTGGTGATGACGTTCTCGGTGCTCTTCACGTTCACGGACTTCCAGCTGATCTACGTCATCACGCGCGGCGGGCCGCTCAACGCCACCCACCTCATGGCGACACTCTCCTTCCAGCGCGCGATTCCCGGCGGCTCGCTGGGCGAGGGCGCGGCGCTCGCGACGATGATGATCCCGTTCCTGCTCGCGGCGATCCTCTTCAGCTACTACGGCCTGCAGCGGCGCAAGTGGCAGCAGGGCGGCAGGGACTAGCAAGGAATCCGATGGCCCAGCAAACAACGGAGGGGATGAACTACCTGGAGAGCGTGCCGCGGCGCGTGGTCACGCTCTACATCCCGCTCTTCGTCTTCGTCTTCGTGCTCCTCTTCCCGTTCTACTGGATGGGGACCACGTCGTTGAAGCCCAACGAGGAGCTCCTCTCGCGCGAGGGCAATCCTTTCTGGGTCGCCGCTCCGACGCTCGAGCACTTCAAGCACTTGCTCTTCGAGACGCAGTATCCCGAATGGATGTGGAACACGGTGATCGTGTCGGTGATCGCGACCTTCACCTCGCTCACGGCGAGCGTGCTCGCGGCGTACGCGATCGAGCGCCTGCGCTTCGCCGGCTCCAAGCAGGTGGGCCTCGCGATCTTCCTCGCCTATCTCGTGCCACCCTCGATCCTCTTCATCCCGCTCGCCGCCATCGTGTTCGAGCTGGGCCTCTTCGACACGCGCTGGGCGCTGATCCTCACCTATCCCACGTTCCTCATCCCCTTCTGCACGTGGCTCCTCATGGGCTACTTCCGCTCGATCCCCTTCGAGCTCGAGGAATGCGCGCTGATCGACGGCGCGACCCGCTGGCAGATCCTGGTGAAGATCGTCCTGCCGCTCGCGGTGCCGGGGCTCATCTCGGCGGGCATCTTCGCCTTCACGCTCTCGTGGAACGAGTTCATCTACGCGCTCACCTTCATCTCTTCCTCGGAGGTGAAGACGGTGCCCGTGGGGGTGGTCACCGAGCTGGTGGAAGGCGACGTCTATCACTGGGGCGCGCTCATGGCGGGCGCGCTGCTGGGATCGCTCCCCGTCGCGGTCATGTACTCGTTCTTCGTCGAGTACTACGTCTCGGGAATGACGGGAGCCGTCAAGGAATAGCTCCCAAATTGCCCCAACGTGCCATATGAAGGCGAGGCCGCGCGGCCTATCGTGAGGCATTCGATGCCAGGGGAGCAGACATGAATCGCAACCACGCCGCCGCAGTCGTGTTCCTCGCCGCGAGCGCGATCGCGCCGGCCGCCGAGCAGCACCATTGGGGCTACAGCGGCGAGGCCGCCCCCGAAAACTGGAGCAAGCTCGATCCCGCATTCGCGGCCTGCTCGGCAGGTCGCAGCCAATCGCCCGTGGACCTGCCTCGCAACGCCAAAGCGGAGTCCGGGAAAATCGGATTCGCCTACAAGCAGGGTGGCAAGGCGATCCTCAACAACGGCCATACCGTGCAGGTCGACTACGCGCCCGGGAGCGTCCTTACGCTGGACGGCCACGCCTACGAGCTGAAGCAGTTCCACTTCCACGCGCCCAGCGAGAACACCATCGACGGCAAGCGCTTCCCGATGGAAGCCCACCTCGTCCACGCCGACAAGGACGGGCACCTCGCGGTCGTCGCGGTCATGTTCACCGACGGCAAGGCGAGCCCGTTCGTCGATTCGCTCTGGGCGGCGATTCCCGCGAAGGAAGGCGAGCCGAAACCGCTTGCCGAACCGCTCGACGCGAGCGGCCTGCTGCCCGCCAGCCACCGCCACTACCGGTTCGCCGGCTCCCTCACCACGCCGCCGTGCTCCGAGGGCGTGACCTGGATCGTCCTCACGCAGCCGCAATCCGCCTCCAAGGCGCAGGTGGCCAAGTTCTCCGGCACCCTGGGTTTCGCCAACAACCGGCCGGTGCAGCCGCTCAACGCGCGCGCGGTCGTCCTGGAGTAAGCCCGAGCGGCAGCCTGCCGGGGACGAGCGGCCCCGGCTACGCCTGAAATACTCCCTGGGGCCCCGGCCGGTTGGCCCGGCGCCCCGAGCGGCACTAGAATGGCGCCGCGTGGCTCTCCACCACGCGAGGGAGAACAAGAAAATGCAGAACTACTACGAGATGCTCGGCGTCCCGCACGACGCCACGCCTGCCGTGGCGAAGATCGCCTACGACGGCAAGCTGAAGGCGCTCGCCCGGGCGGGGCTTCCGGAAGCCGAACGCCAGCGCGAGGAGCGCGACCTCAACAAGGCCTACGTCACCCTTTCCACGCCGGTCAAGAAGGACTGGTACGACAACCAGTGGGCGCTGCACACCGAGCGCCGGGAAAAGGCCGCACGCAGCTCGCAACGCTCCACGTGGATCGGCGCAGGCGTCGTCGCCTCCATCCTCGTGGTGGGCCTCGCCTACGTCCTCGTGCACCGCGCCAACGAGCGCGAGCGCGTCCGGCTGGAGGAGAGCCGTATCGCCCTCGAGCAGGAGAAGGCGCGCAAGAAGAGCGTGATCGAGGAAGCGCGCCTGCAGCTCCAGCAGGACTCCGAGGCCTACCGGCAGGAGATGGGCCAGCGCCTCCAGGCCCAGCGCGAGCAGGCCTACCGCGACCAGCAATCGCGCATCTCCTCGGACCGCGCCTTCCAGCAGCAGGTGCAGGGCCGGGCCCTCAACACCTTCGACGAGCGCAGCACCCAGTTCAACGCCGACCGCCAGCGCGCCATCGAGTACGAGGACAAGCGCCGCGCGGAGGATGATCGCCGCAAGGCCCTGGCCGAGGTGGAGCGCCAGAAGCGCTTCGTGGCCGAGCGCGAGCGCGAGGACGAGCGCATCCGCGCCGAGCGCGCCTATCGCGTTCAGCGGGAGCAGGAGCTCGCGAAGGCCCGCGAGGCGGCCGCGGCGCGGCGCGCGGCGGGGCAGTAAACTCGAGCCTTCGCGGCGCCCGCGCCGCCGGGAGGAGCTTCGCCTTGAGGACCGTTTCCATCGCCGCGGCAACGTTGCTCGCCGCCGCTTGCGCCGGCGCCGAGCGGGCGCCCGATGTCGGCGGCACCAGGCCCACCTATCTCGACGCGGTCACCGCGCAGGTGCCGAACATGGATGCGCTCGGCCGGCGCATCTGGACACCCGCCCTCGACGAGGGCTTCGTGCCCCAGGGCCTCACCTTCGCCGACGGCGCGCTGCTCGTGAGCAGCTACCACCCCATGCCGGAGCTCAAGTCCAACACCGGCCCCTGCACGGTGTTCCGCATCGACATCGCGTCGGGCACCATCACGGGCCGCTTCG
>DATBEA010000291.1:0-7163 GCA_036276215.1 Usitatibacter sp. | reverse complement strand
AAGGTAACGAATCATCGAATCGAGCCCTTTGTGAAGGAATTGTGCAGGCATGGGGGCGCACCCGAGCCATTCCGGGATGCGCCTCGTCGATTGGTTGTTCGTCGTTGTCGCGCGCCCTGGCGAGCCCGCGTCCCACTGCCACGAATTATACGAGCTTCAATGCCTTCTGCAAGAAAGGCTCAGCGCGCGAGACGTTCATGGTCGTCGAGGGGCCAGATGGGCCGGCGAAGGTTGCGATACGGGAGCGCCGCCAGGTTCGCGTTGAGCGCGCCCGGCGCATCGCAATACACCGTCGCACCCGCGATCGAATCGAAGTGCGCGCGAAAGTGCTGCGTCGACTTCACCACCACGAAGCGCTTGGACGCCGGATCGATTCCGAGCTCGGTGAAGCAATCGGGCGAGAACACCTGCTGGCGCACGCTGTTCAGGACCACGTCGATGCCCCCGAGCCGCACGGCGACGGCCGCGCCCAGCTCGTCGCGCAACTCTCCAAAGCTGCGTTGGCTCGCATCGTCCCGGCAGGCGAGCACGGTCACCTTCGCTTCGAGCGGCTCGCCCGACATCGGCCCGTTCTTGCCGCCGATCCGCAGCAGCACCTCGCGGCCCACGCCCGCGCCGGCCGCCTCCGCAACCGAGACCGGGTCCCAGATCATTCCCAGGGCCACGTCGGACATTTCCCGCTCGAGCAGCGCACGCAGGATGAACGTGCTGTCGCAGGCGGCGCCGCCACCGGGATTGTCCGAGCCGTCGGCGATCACGACCGGGCGGTTTCCGAGGCGCTCGCTTTCGCGACGCGCCGCTGCGAGCGCCTCGTCGATGGGCAGGCGCTTCGCCGCAGCGGTGGTCCTCAGGCCGAAGAAATCCGCCGCGAGCTCGCGAGCGATGCGCCCGGCGCCCTCGGCCGCGCGAGCGTCGTCCGCGTCGTGCGCCACGAGCATCGCGGCCGAGGTGTAGGGCGTATCCGACCAGGGAAATCCATGCATGGCGGAAATCGAGAGAATCCCGGGCGTGCGCTCGCGGGCCTGCATCTCGCGCACGAAGCCGCGCATCGGTTCCTCGGTGGTCCCCATAATGCCCACCATGGGCACCCGGCGCATCACCGTGCGCGTTCGCAGGCCCTCATGGGCACCGCGTGCGAGCAACGAATAGAGCTCCTCGGCGCGCTGCGGATAGTCGACGTGCGGATACTCCTTGCATGCGACCAGGATCGCGCCGCTCGCCACCATGTCCTCGGAGACGTTGCCGTGCAGGTCGAGCAACGCGCCCACGGGCGTCGAGTTGCCCACCGCCGCGCGGACGCGGCGCAGGATGTCGCCCTCGCAGTCCCAATAGTTGCCCTGGGCCACCATCGCCCCGTGCAGCACGAGGAAGACGAAATCCACCTTGCCCGCCGCGCGCAGGTCGGCCAGCAGCTCGTCGCGAAGCTCCTCGTAGTCGCCGCGCGGCAGCGGCCCTGCCGGCTGCGCCCAGGCGCAGAGGCTCGCGATGCACTCGTCGCCACGGCGGCGCGCGATCTCCAGCACGTCGCAGTAGCCCGCGAACTGGCGAGCCTTGGCGAGCGTGCCGGCTTCGCCACCATGATGCAGCAACCCCTCCTCGAAGGAGCGCCGCGTGGTCGGCAGCGGCGAGAAGGTGTTGGTCTCGTGGGCGAGCGCGGCGAGGAAGATGCGCAACGGGCTAGAAGGTCCCGCTCACGGACAGCCCGATCGTCCTGGGCTGGGCCGGGGTGACCTGCGCGTAGCCGCCCAGCGGGATGACGTTCGTCCCCGCGCCCAGTTGCGCCCGCTTGTCGGCGAGGTTGCGCACGAAGAGCGACACCTGCACGACGCGGAAGTCGGCGACGGCGCGCAGGTCGACCAGCGTGTAGCTGGGCAGCCGATAGTTGGGAAGCGTGCCGCCGCCCTCGAATCCGGCGTTGCGCTCACCCACGTAACGCACGCCGCCCCCGGCCTGCCACTTGTATCCGCCGAGCTCGAAGTCGTACGTTGCGCCGGCATTCGCCGAGCTCTTCGCGGTATTGGGAAGGGGCGCACCGGAATGACCGAGCCCGGGCGCGTCCTCCGTGAGCCTCGCGTCGGTGTAGGCGTACCCCGCCTCGATGCCCCAATGCCGCGTGGGACGGTAGCGGATCGCGACCTCGGCGCCGTCGACCTTCGCGCGGCCGGCGTTCACGATCACGCCGATGCCGTTCACGGCGAAGGGCTGCTGGATGTCCTTCCACTTGATCGTGTAGAGCGCCGCGTCCACCGACAGCGTGCGATCGAGGAGCTCCGCCTTGTAGCCGCCTTCGTAGCTCCACAGCGAGTCGCTCTTGAACGTGGGCGGCGCGGTCGGCTGGCCCGTCGCCGGGTCGAGCACCAGCGAGTTGGGTCCGCCGGGGCGGTAGCCGCTCGCGGCACGCGCATACACGTTGCTGGTCGGCGTGAGCGCATAGCGCGCCGTGGCGAGGTATGTGCTCACCGATTCGGACGACTCGCCGTTCACGAGGCTGGCGCCTCCCAGCAGGGGCCCGTCGCTGATCTGGGAGAAGGTCTGCTTGTTCTTCGCCGTGCGCACCCCCCCGGTGAGCTGGAGATCCCGCGACGGGTTCCAGGTGATGTCGCCGAAGAACGCGTTCTCCGTGTACTCGCTCGGCAGGGCCACGGTCGCGAGATCGGGGCCGGCGACCCCGCCCGCCGTGAAACGGCTGGTGACGAGCTGGTCGTTGGTGCCCTTCTCGTGGCTATAGAAGTATCCCGCGAGCCATTCGACGATTCCGCGCGGCGAGGTGAGGCGCAGCTCCTGGACCTGGCGGCGAACCGTGACCGCGTTGTCCAGGACGACCTGGTCCAGGTCGAGCCCCGCGCTGGCGAGGAGCGGCCCGTAGACATAGGTCGCGTCGGTGCGGTTCGCGACATCGGTCTTCTGCGCGGAGCTGACCGAGTTCAGGCGCGCCCATTGCATGTCGTACTCGAGCTCGAGGCCCGCCACGCCGATCTTCACGGAATAGGGCTCGAGCACGGCGAGCTTCTTGGTGAGCTCCCCGTTCACCGGATTGCCCGTCGCCGCGTCGTAGTCCACCTCGTCCTTGCTGTCCCGCTTGATCTCCTGCGAGGTGACCGAGAGCTTGACCCGGAAGTCGCGCGTCGGTGTCATCACCAGGGCGGCCCGGCCGCCGACGGTGTTCCCGTTGTTCACGTCGCTGCCCGCGGCCGGCCCGACCGCATCGACGAACCCGCCGAAATGGTCCCGGAACGCGGCGATGCGCAGCCCGGCGACGTCATCCTGGATCGGGACGTTGAGCATCGCGCTCACGGTGTTGTTCGTCGAGCCGTGCCCCGTGCTGCTGCCCGCGAACATGGCCCTGCCGAAGAAGCGCGCGGGATCCGGCTCGTGGGTCACGTACTTGATGAGGCCGCCCATGGTGCTCGCCCCGTAGATCGTCCCCTGGGGCCCGCGGAGCACCTCGACCCGGTCGAGGTCGAGCAGTCCCATGTCGAGCGCCGTGCCGGAGCCGATCGCGTACGCGGTGCTGGAACCGAACGGGACATCGTCCACGTACACCCCGACGGTCGCGATCGTCGCATCGCCCGTCGATACGCCGCGGATGGACAGGCCGCCCAGGCCCGGTCCGCCGGACGTCTTGAGGTCGAGGCCGGGCTGCGTGGCGAGGTAGTCCGTGAGCGTGCGGGCGCCCGCCTGCTCGAGGCCCTCCGCCGGGATGGTGTTCAGCTGGACGGGAACGTCGCGTACGGGCTCGCGGCGCCGCGTGCCCGTCACCGTGATCGTTTCCAGCGGTTGGGGGCTCGCGGACGAGTCCGCGACCGGGGCGGTTTGGCCGGCCGCGGGCCCGCTCGCGCCCGCCGCTGCGGCGGCCACGAGCATCGGTAGCAGGAGCGGACGGCAGCGGCGCAAGCCGGCCGGACGAAGAGCGATGCGGCGCAGGTCCATTCTGTCTCCCGTAAGATTATTTTCTCCACGGGATAGTAGATTTCTTTTTTGGAAATTACAAGCTCCAACGAGCAACGCATTTCCGCGCGATTAAAGGGTAGACTTCGCGCATGAGCGCGCGCCCTTCCCCGGCCAAAGAGACGGAAGCCCGGCCCACCCCCGGGGACACCATCCGCGCCATCCGCAAGAAGCTCGGCCTCACCCTGAACGAGGTCGGCCGCAGGACGGGAATGGCGGTTTCCACGCTCTCGAAGCTCGAGAAGGGTCGCGTCTCGCTCTCCTTCGACAAGCTCCTCGCGATCAGCAAGGCCCTGGGCGTGGACATGGCCGAGCTCCTCGAGCCCGCTCCCCACCTCGAGGGCTCGTCCACCGGGCTGCGCGGGCGCCGGGTCGTGCAGCGCGCCGGGGAAGGACAGCTCGTGGAGACGCGAAGCTACCGCCAGACCTACCTCGCCACGGAGCTGCTGCACAAGCGCATGACGCCCATCGTGGTGGAGCTTCGCGCGCGCTCCATGGAGGAATTCCGCGAAGAGTTCGGGGGCCTCATCCGCCATCCCGGCGAGGAATTCGTGCACGTCCTCGACGGCGAGCTCGAATTCCACAGCGAGCTCTACGCGCCGTTGCGCCTCGCGGCCGGCGACTCGATGTACTTCGACAGCGAGATGGGGCATGCGTACCTGAACGCCTCCGACCCGCCCTGCCGCGTGGTGGTGTCGTGCGCCCCGCGCGGGCGCGACGAAAGCGTGATCGACGCCTTCATGGGCGCCTCGGAGCGGCATGCCGCGAACCAGGATGCGGCCGAGCCGCCTCCCCGGCCGAAGCGAGGGAAGCCGCGGAATCGCTAGGCACTAATTTTCCATACTGGAAAAAAGTTTCTAATTGAAATAACATGCGCGCTGTAACCCGAGGCCGCGCATGCCCCAATCCCGCAGGGTCGATTTCGTCGTCGTCGGCGCCGGCATCGCCGGTGCGTCGGTCGCCTCGGCGCTCGCCGCGCGCGGCTCGGTCGCGGTGCTCGACATGGAAGACCATGCGGGCTACCACAGCACGGGCCGCTCGGCCGCGCTCTATTCGGAGATCTACGGCAATCCGGTCATCCGGGCGCTCACGCGCGCGAGCCGCGAGTTCCTCTTCGACCCGCCCACCGACTTCACGTCCCATCCTCTCGTTTCACCACGGCCCACGCTCTACTTCGCCCGTGAGGACCAGGTGGCGTCGTTGCAGCGGATGCGCGCCGACGAGGACGTGCGCGTGGGCACCCGCCTTCTCGACGCGGAAAGCGCCGGCGCGATGGTGCCCATCTTCAGGCCCGGTTACCTCCATGCGGGCGCGCTGGACCCGGACTCGGCCGACATCGACGTGGACGCGCTGCACCAGGCTTTCCTGCGGCGCGCCCGCGCGCAGGGAGGAAGCGTCGCGTTGGGCTCGGCCGTGCGCGAAGTGCGCAGCGACGGCAACCTATGGAACGTGACGACCGCGCGTGAGACGTTCAGCGCGCCCATCGTGATCAACTGCGCGGGAGCCTGGGGAGACGAGCTCGCGCGGCTCGCGGGCGTGCGCCCCATCGGCCTGCAGCCGCTGCGCCGCACGGCTTTGCGCATCGAGCCTCCCGGCGGCACGCCGGTCGCAAACTGGCCCGCGGCGATCGACGTGGACGAGCAGTTCTACTTCAAGCCCGACGCGGGGGCATTGCTGCTTTCTCCCGCCGACGAGCACGAAAGCGCGGCGTGCGACGTGCAACCCGAGGAGCTCGACGTGGCCACCGCCGTGGACCGCTTCGAGCACGCGACGTCGCTGCGCGTGGCGCGAGTGACGCGGCGCTGGGCGGGATTGCGGGTGTTCACGAGCGATCGCACGCCCGCCCTCGGCTTCGACGACGAGGCGCGCGGGTTCTTCTGGCTGGTGGGCCAGGGCGGCTACGGGATCCAGACCTCTCCCGCGCTGGGCCGGATCGCGGCGGCGCTCGCCTGCGGCGAGGCCCCGCCCATCGACGAGACCGTGCTCGGCGTGCGCTTCGATGCGCTCGCCGTCGAACGCTTCAGGAACTGACGCATACCTCAATGAAATACCAGGAGGAGCAAACCATGACGAGATCACTCAACGCCCGGCTCGCCCGGATCGCGGCGGCGGCACTGGCGTGCCTGGGCGTGGCCTGGCCCTGCGCGGCCCAGCCCGCCGCCTCGCCCGCGGCCAAGCCCCTCACGGCGGCCGACGTCGAGGCCTGGCTCGACGGCCTCATGCCCACGGCCCTCAAGCTCACGGGCACGCCCGGCGTGACGCTCTCGGTCGTGAAGGACGGCGCGGTCCTGTTCGAGAAGGGCTACGGCTACGCCGATATCGCGAAGCTCACGCCGGTGGATCCGCGCTCCACGCTCTTCCGACCCGGCTCGATCTCGAAGCTCTTCACCTGGACGGCGGTCATGCAGCAGGTCGAGGCGGGCAAGATCGACCTCGACGCCGACGTGAACAAGTACCTCGACTTCCAGATCCCGGCGTTCGACGGCAAGCCCATCACGATGCGCAACATCATGACCCACCGCACCGGCTTCGAGGAGGTCGTGAAGAACCTCATCGCGTTCAAGGGCCCCGGGCCCTCGGACGGGGAGACGGTGAAGGCGTACATCCCGCCGCGGATCTATCCGCCGGGCACGGTCGCCGGCTACTCCAACTACGCGACATCGCTCGCGGGCTACATCGTGCAGCGTGTGTCCGGCGAGCCGTTCGAGCAATACCTCGAGCGCCACATCTTCGTCCCGCTGGCCATGAAGAACTCCACCTTCCGCCAGCCGCTGCCGGAGGCGATGCGCGCGAACATGGCCACGGGATACAAGGACGTGGACACGCCGGGCGACGGCTTCGAGATCATCAGCATGCCCGCGGCCGGAGCGCTCTCGTCCACCGCCGACGACATGGCGAAGTTCATGATCGCGCACCTCGACGACGGCGCGGGCCTGCTCAAGCCCGAGACCGCGAAGCAGATGCACGAGTTCGTGATCCGCGCGTTTCCCGACCTCAACGGCAGCTCGCTCGGCTTCTACGAGGAGAGCCTGAACGGGCACCGCGCGATCGGGCACGGCGGCGACACGGTGTACTTCCATTCCGAGCTCCTGCTGTTCCCGGCGGAGAAGGTCGGCTTCTACATGTCGGTGAACGCCAGCGGCCGCGCCGGGATGGGCGCCCGCATGCGCTACTTCATCGTTCCGGAGTTCGCGGATCGCTACTTCCCGCGCGAG
>DATBEA010000290.1:0-4871 GCA_036276215.1 Usitatibacter sp. | reverse complement strand
CTCGTCAATCCGTTCTGGGCCGGGATGCCCGACCCGTTCAAGGACGAGGCGCAGGTGGCTTACCTGAAAGCGCAGAACATCGCGTTCATGCCGCAGCACCAGTACTTCGACAAGTACGTCCTCACGAAAGCGGGCGTGGCGATGGCGGACAACCACGCGATCAAGGCGAAGCTGGGATTCTCCGACGCGCAGGCGTTCAAGCAGTCGATGCTGGACGCGGTGCAGCGCGTGGCCTCGACGCGCTCGGGCGAGGATTGCGGCGAGGGGTTCCAGAAGGGCGCCTGGGACACGCTCTTCGCAAGCATCGAGCACTGAAACCTTCGATCGCCGTCATCATGGGCGTGTCGGGCTGCGGCAAGACGACCGTGGCCCGGCTGCTCGGCGAGCGTCTCGGGTGGGAGGTGGCGGAGGCCGATTCGTTCCACTCGCCCGCGAACGTCGCGAAGATGCGCGCGGGCACGCCGCTCACCGACGAGGATCGCCGGCCGTGGCTCGCATCGATCGCGCAATGGATCGACGCGGCGCTCGCGCAGGGCAAGCCAGGCGTCATCACCTGCTCGGCGTTGAAGCGGCGCTACCGTGACGTGATCGTGGGTGGGCGCAAGGGTGTGCGGCTCGTATATCTCAAGGGCAGCTACGAGCTCATCGCCCAACGCCTCGCCGCGCGCAAGCACGAGTACATGCCGTCCTCGCTCCTCGCGAGCCAGTTCGAGGCACTCGAGGAACCCCAGGCCGACGAGAATCCGATCGTGGTTTCGATCGAGCTTTCGCCCGAGGCGATCGTCGATCGGGTCGTGGCGTTCCTCCAGGCGGGAAAAGGGGTCTGACCCCTATTCAGGCGTGCGCCTGGCGGACCATGTTGATGAGCTCGCGGAAGTCCGGGGTGAGGCTCGCCTCGTGGCCGCGAATCTCGTAGTTGTCCCTGCCGTCCTCGATCGCCACCGCGTAGCTCATCTCATCGGGATGCACCTCGCGGGAGCGCGGCGGGTTGACTCGCACGGAGGACACGAGGCGGCGAAGGCGCGCCGCGTTGGCGGGGTCGAGCTGGGAATCGTCGAGGACGATCTCGGGCCGGCGCATCGTCGCGGCGATGCCTCCGAAAGCCTTGAGACAGACTCGCACGGCGTCCCCTACACCCGCGACTTCGATTTCGCGCGCGGCGCGGCGCGCTGGCGCGTGGGTGATTCGATCGCGATGCCCACCTGGTTCCAGGCGAGCTCGACGTTTGACGCCTCGTCGCTCGACGGCCCGTGGGCCGCCACCGCGACCGAATGGGTCTGCTTCGCGAAGGCCGTGAAGTCCGTCTGCGCGTTGCTCTGCTGCAGGGCCTCGAACCAGATCTTTCCCGCGACCTCCCACGAATGCCCGCCGAGCGAGAGCGCGAGCAGGTAGAAGGCGTGGTTGGGGATCCCCGAGTTGATGTGGACCCCGCCCCAGTCGCCATCGGCGGTGTCGGGCAGCTTCACGAAGTTCTTCATGTGCGCGGGCTGCGGGTCCTTGCCCATGTCCGGGTTGTCGTAGGCGGTTCCGGGCGCCTTCATGGAGCGAAGCGCGTCGCCCTTCACCTTCGGGGTGAAGATCTGCGCGCCGATCAGCCAGTCGGCGGCCTTCGCGGTCTGCTTGAGGTGCCACTGCTTCACCATCGAGCCGAACACGTCCGACATGGATTCGTTCAGCGCGCCGGGCTGGTCGTGGTACTCGAGGTTCGCGGTGTACTCGGTGATGCCGTGGCCCAGCTCGTGGGCGATCACGTCGATCGAGCCCGTGAAGTCGGTGAAGAGCACGCCGTCGCCGTCGCCGAAGATCATCTGGCGTCCGTTCCAGTAGGCGTTGTTGTACGCCTTGCCGTAGTGGACGTAGCCGTCGAGGCGCATGCCGTGGTCGTCGATGGAATTGCGCGAGAAGATCGCGCGCCAGAAGTCGTACGTGTAGCCGAGGCCGTCGTAGGCGGCGTTCACCGAGCGATCCGCCACCTTCGTGCCGCCCTCGCTTCGCTTGATGCGCGCGTTGTCGGTGGACTCGGCGTGGGCGCAGTCGAAGACGGTGCGGCTTTTCTCGCCGGCCACGTTGGCGAGGAAGCCGCCCTGCTGGAGGACCATTCGCTCGCCACGCAGGTGCGCGGTGGTGATCAGCGTGCGCAGGGCCGACTCGCGTACGCGGGCGTTCTTGCTCTTCAGCATGTGCCGCAGGATGTGCGGCGGGACGATGCATTGCACGGCGCAGCGGCAGGCAGGCATGACGTCCATTCTTCTCCTTCCGCTAACAATTGCAAGCCGGGAGGCTTCTCCTAACCGGCAGCGGCCTTGCGCAGTTCAGCGATATCGATCTTCCTCATTCCCATCATGGCCTTCATCACCCGCTGGGACTTCGCCGCGTCCTTGTCCTGGATCAGCTCCATGAGGACGTCGGGGGTCACCTGCCATGCAAGGCCGTACCTGTCCTTGAGCCAGCCGCAGGCGTTGGGCGTGCCGCCCGCGCCGAGCTTGTCCCAGTAGTAGTCCACCTCGGCCTGGTCCTTGCAATGGATGAGGAAGGAGACCGCTTCGTTGAACCGGAAGTTGGGCCCGCCGTTCAGGGCGGTGAAAGGCTTTCCGTCGAGCTCGAAGCCCACCATCATCACCGAGCCTTTCGGCCCCGGTCCGGCTTCGCCGTATCGCGAGGTTACGGTGATCCTGGAATTGGGAAAGATGGAAACGTAGAGCTTCGCGGCCTCTTCGGCCTCCTTGTCGAACCAGAGGAATGGAGTGATTGCAGGCATGGATCGGTCTCCTGGGTGATCTGTCCCCTTTTAACGCGGAAAAGGGGTCTGACCCCTTTTGCTGGACGCGGGTTGGGGGATGCCGCCTACTTCGAGGTCGCGGCAGGGGCGGACCTCGACGGTGCCCAGGGGCGCGCTCGGAAGCTTCGAGGCGAGCTGGATGGCTTCGTTCAGGTCGCGCGCGTCGACGAGGTAGAAGCCGGCGACCATTTCCTTGGTCTCCATGTAGGGACCGTCGGTGAGCGCGACCTTGCCGTTGCGGACCTTGAGGCACGTGGCCGTGGCGGCGGGTTGCAATGCCTCGGCCTCGATGAACTGCCCGCTCTCCAGGATCTCCTCATTGAACGCGAGGTGGCGCGCGTTGAGGGCGCTCATCTCGGGCTCGGGCATCGCCGCGAGCTGCCTTTCGTCCAGGTAGATCAGGCACAGGTAACGCATGGGACGGTCCTTTGCGGTTCGTGAACTTGATGAAGCACCAGGCCATTTCGATCTCCTTGCACGGAAGACGAATGGCTCCGGGTGATTTCGACAGGGGAACGAACAAAAATCATGCAGCCGGGGCGAGCTCGGCGATTCGCCGCTCGAGAAACCGGCGCTCCGAGGCCTGTCGCGTGAGTGTGAGTGCCCGCTCATAGGACGTCCGCGCTTCGCTCGCGTCTCCCAAGCGGCGGTACATGTCGCCGCGCGCCGCGTGGGCGAGGTGGTAGGCGTCGAGATCGCCGCGCGCGAGGATCGCCTCGATCGCCTCGGCGCCGGCCTTCGGCCCGTCGCGCATCGAAAGGGCGACGGCGCGATTGAGCTCGACCACGGGGCCGGGCGTCATCTCCAGCAGGACGTCGTAGAGCGCGACGATCTCGGCCCAGTCGGTGGCCTCGGGGACCTGCGCCTGCGCGTGGATCGCGGCGATCGCCGCCTGCACCGTGTACGGGCCGAAGCGGCGCGTTGCGATCGCGCCGTCGACCAGCCTGACCGCCTCGTCGATCCGCATCCGGTCCCAGAGCGCGCGATCCTGGTCCTGGAGGAGCACGATGTCGCCATCGGGCGAGGTGCGCGCGGCCCGCCGCGATTCGTGAAGCTGCATGAGCGCGAGGAGCCCCAGCGCCTCGGGCTCGGGAAGGAGCTCGGCGAGAAGGCGGCCCAGGCGGATCGCCTCGGCCGAGAGATCGAGCCGCGTGAGGCTTTCGCCCGACGAGGCGAGATAGCCCTCGTTGAAGACGAGGTAGATCACGCGCAGCACCGCGTCCAGCCGCTCGGCCAGCTCGCCGCGCCCGGGCACCTCGTAGGGAATGCGCGCGTCGCGAATCTTCCCCTTCGCGCGCACGATGCGTTGCGCGACGGTGGGCGGCGGCACCAGGTGCGCGTGCGCGATCTCCTCGGTCGTGAGGCCGCACACCTCGCGAAGTGTGAGCGCGACCTGCGCCTCCTGGGCGAGCGCCGGATGGCAGCACGTGAAGATGAGGCGCAGCCGGTCGTCCTCGACGCCTTCGTTGTCGTGGGGCTGCGACGGGTCGGCGATCGACTCCGCGAGGGCGTCCACGTCCTCGAGGTCCGCATCCCACTTCGAGCGGCGCCGCAGCCGGTCGATCGCCTTGTTGCGCCCCGCGGTGACGAGCCACGCGCGCGGATTGTCCGGCACACCCTGCGCCGCCCACGCCTCGACCGCGGCGACGAACGCGTCGTGCAACGCTTCCTCGGCGACGTCGAAGTCGCCGAGCTGGCGGATCAAGGTCGCCAGGACGCGCCGCGATTCGGCGCGGTAGATCTCGTCGATGCGCTCGCGAATCCCCACCGGCACATTCTATCGCCGGCCGATCCAAGCTAGACTGTCCGATGCCCGCTTCCCCCGCCACTTACGTCTATGTCTCCAACGCGGAGGATGGCGACATCTCGACCTATCGCCTGCTCGATTCGGGAGCGCTCGAGCCCGGGCCGCGCTGCAAGGTGGGTGGTGTCGTGATGCCCATGGCCGTGAGCCCCGACAAGCGCTTCCTCTACGCGGCTGGACGTGGGAAACCCTTCACCGTCCACGTCTTCGCGATCGATCCGGCGTCCGGATCGCTCTCGCCCACCGCGACCGCGCCGCTCGCCGAAAGCTTCCCCTACATCTGCCTCG
>DATBEA010000289.1:0-1554 GCA_036276215.1 Usitatibacter sp. | reverse complement strand
GGTCTCGCCCAACGAGCGCTACGACATGACGTACCTGCGCAACTACGCGCTGCTGAACGTGAAGGACCGGCTCGCGCGCATCGATGGCGTGGGGCAGGTCCTGCTCTTCGGCGCGGGCGACTACTCGATGCGCGTGTGGCTCGACCCGCGCAAGGTGGCCGAGCGCGGCCTTTCCGCGGGCGACGTGGTGCGTGCGATCCGCGAGCAGAACGTGCAGGCGGCCGCGGGCGTGGTCGGGGCCTCGCCGGGCCTGCCGAACGCGGACCTGCAGCTGTCCATCAATGCGCAGGGGCGCCTGCAGAGCGAGGACGAATTCGGCGACATCATCGTGAAGACCGAGCCGGGCGGGGCGGTCACGCGGCTTCGCGACGTGGCGCGCATCGAGCTGGGCGCTTCCGAATACGCGTTGCGCTCGCTCCTCAACAACAAGCCGGCGGTCGCGGTGCCCATCTTCGCCGCGCCCAATTCCAACGCCATCCAGATCTCGGACAACGTGCGCGCCACCATGGCCGAGATCAAGCAGGGCATGCCCGAGGGCGTCGACTACGAGATCGTCTACGATCCCACGCAGTTCGTGCGCGCCTCGATCAAGGCGGTGGTCGAGACGCTCCTGGAGGCGATCGCGCTCGTGGTCCTGGTCGTGATCCTCTTCCTGCAGACCTGGCGGGCGTCGGTGATCCCGCTCATCGCCGTGCCGGTGTCGGTCATCGGCACCTTCGCGGTGCTGCACCTCTTCGGCTTTTCCATCAACGCGCTGTCGCTCTTCGGCCTCGTGCTCGCCATCGGCATCGTCGTGGACGACGCCATCGTGGTGGTGGAGAACGTCGAGCGCAACATCGAGGCGGGGCTCTCGCCCCGCGACGCCACCTACCGCGCGATGCGCGAGGTATCGGGCCCGATCATCGCCATCGCGCTGGTGCTGGTGGCGGTGTTCGTGCCGATGGCCTTCATCAGCGGCCTGTCCGGGCAGTTCTACAAGCAGTTCGCGCTCACGATCGCCATCTCGACGGTGATCTCGATGGTGAATTCGCTTACCCTCTCGCCCGCGCTGGCGGCGCTGCTCCTCAGGGGCCGCGACGCGCCGCCGGATGCGCTCACCCGCTTCATGGATCGCTGGCTGGGCTGGCTCTTCCACGGGTTCGACCGGCTCTTCAAGCGCGGCGCCGCGGCCTATACCGGGCGCCTGGGCGGCGTGCTCACCCGCAAGGCCGTGGCGATGGGCATCTACCTCGTGCTCGCGGTGCTCACCTTCGGGCTCTTCAAGGCGGTGCCGCAAGGCTTCGTGCCCACGCAGGACAAGCAGTACCTGATCGGCTTCGCGCAGCTGCCCGACGGCGCCACCCTCGACCGCACGGAGGATGTGATCCGCCGCATGGGCGAGATCACGTTGAAGCAGCCGGGCGTGGAGGCCGCGGTCGCGTTCCCGGGGCTCTCGATCAACGGTTTCACCAACAGCTCGAACGCGGGGATCGTCTTCGCCACGCTGAAGCCCTTCGACGAGCGCCGCGGCAAGGATCTTTCGGGCGCGGCGATCGCGCAGCAGCTGAACCAGAA
>DATBEA010000288.1:0-10632 GCA_036276215.1 Usitatibacter sp. | reverse complement strand
ATCGTCTATGGAATGCGCGGCAACGCGTTTCGCAGCGTCGATGGCGCAAGGACCTGGCGGCGCGTGGACCTGGGCTCCTACACGGGAGCCATCCAGGGTGGCTCGCAGCTGGATGACGGCACGATGGCCCTCACCGGCGACGATGGAATGCTCGCGACCAGCACCGACGGCGGAGAGACCTTCACCGTGCGCTCGGTTCAGGGCCGGTTCACGATGTCCGCGCTCCTCGCGCCCGGCAACGGGCGCTCGCTTTCCGCAGGCCCGTCCGGCCTTCGCTGGATCAAGCGGTAGCGGGCCCGCGATGGGACGCACGGACGACGCGAAAGCGCTGGCGAGAGACCATTTCGGCAAGGGATGGGTCGGGATCGCCTCGTACTACATCTTCCACTGGCGCCGGGCGATCCTCGTCCTCGGGATCCTCGTCACGCTTCTCCTGGGCGGGTCGGCGACGCGCCTGGAAGTGCAGGCGGGCTTCGCGAAGATGCTCCCGCTCACGCACCCGTACATGCGCACGTTCCTCAAGTACCAGGGCGACTTCGGCGGCGCGAACAAGATCCTGGTGTCGGTGCGCGCGCGCAAGGGCGACATGTTCAACGCCATGGCCCTCGAGAGGTTGAAGGCGGTGCACGACGAGCTCTTCTTCACCCCGGGCGTGGACCGTTCGAGCGTGCTCTCGCTCTACAGCCCCAACACGATCTTCATGGAAGTGGTCGAGGACGGGTTTCGCGCGGGGCCGGTCCTGCCGAGCAACTTCAAGGCGTCGCCGAAGGGCTTCGAGGAGCTGCGCGCGAACCTCTCGAAGTCCCAATGGATGGGACGCCTGGTCGCCAACGATTTCAGCGCCGCGATGGTCTCGGCCTCGCTCCTCGATCGCGATCCCAAGACCGCAGAGCGCCTCGACCTGCGCCGCGTGGGCGTCGACCTGGAGAAGATCCGCGCCCGCCACGAGGATTCGCTCTTCGCCGTGGACATCATCGGCTTCGCCAAGTCCACGAGCGACATCGCCTCCGGCGCCTCGGGCGTGATCTTCTTCTTCGCGATCGCCGCGGCGATCACGGCGCTCCTGCTCCTGTGGTACTCGGGCTCGTGGAAGCTCACGGTCCTCGCCCTCCTCGTGGCGTCCACGCCCGTGGTGTGGCTGCTGGGGCTGCTGCCGCTGCTGGGCCTCGAGCTCGACCCCATGTCGATCCTCGTCCCCTTCCTCATCTTCTCGATCGGCGTGAGCCACGCGGTGCAGATGACCAACGCGTGGAAGCTCGAGACGCAGCGCGGCACGGACGGGGTGAGCGCCGCGCGCATCGCGTTCGTGAAGCTCTTCATTCCCGGGGCGAGCGCGTTGCTCGCCAACGCCATCGGTTTCCTCGCGATCGCGTTCGTGCAGATCGAGATGGTGCGCGAGCTGGTGATGACCGCCACGCTGGGCGTGACGCTCATGATCGTCACCAACAAGCTGCTGCTGCCCGTCCTCCTCTCATACCTGCGCCTCGCGCCCGGCAAGGCGCGCGCCCCGCGCGAAGGCGGCTCGCGCACCATTCGCCTCTGGCGAGGCCTCTCCATCGTGACCACGCCGCGCGTGGCGGCCGCCGTGATCGCCATCGGCTTCGCATTGCTCGCTGCGGGCCTCTGGAAGGCGCGCGACCAGGTGATCGGCGACCTGGGACGCGGGGTTCCCGAGCTTCGCCCCGAATCGCGCTACAACCGCGACGTGCAGGAGATCAGCTCGCGCTATTCCATCGGCGTGGACGTCCTGCAGGTCATCGCACAGGCCGACGCGGCCGCCGCCTGCACGCGCTACGAGGTGCTCGATTCGATCGACCGCTTCGAGTTCCTGATGCGCCAGACCGAGGGCGTGCGCTCGGTGCGCGGCCTCGCCGGCTTCGCCAAGCTGGCGACGGTGGGCTACAGCGAGGGCGACGTGAAGTGGGCCGCGATCCCGGATACGCGGGAACAGCGCAACCAGGCGGTGATGTTCTCCACGCGCGGCGGCGGCGACCTCGTGAACCGCGACTGCTCGGCGATGAACGTCTCGATCTTCACCGGGGACCACCAGGCGGGCACGCTCGCCGGCGTGGTCGCCGCGGTGAAGCGCTTCAAGGAGGCGTTCGACACGCCCGGGCTCACCTTCCAGCTCGCCTCGGGCAACGCCGGGATCATGGCGACCACCAACGAAGCGGTGGCCGACGCCGACAAGTGGGTGAACTGGGCGCTCTTCTGCGCGGTGGCGCTGCTTTGCCTCGTGACCTTCCGCTCGGTCGCGATCACGCTTTGCATCGTGCTGCCGCTGGGGCTCGTGACCGTGCTCTGCTATGCGCTCATGGCCGCGCTGGGCATCGGCATGAAGGTGAACACGCTGCCGGTCGTGGCCCTGGGCGTAGGCGTGGGCGTCGACTACGGGATCTATCTCTTCGAGGTCATCCGCCACGAGATGCGCAGCCGCGGCGCGACGCTGCGCGATGCCTTCCTCGAGGCGCTGCGCCAGCGCGGGTCCGCCTCGCTCTTCACCGCCGTCACGATGACCGCGGGGGTCGCCACCTGGATCTTCTCGGACCTGCGCTTCCAGGCCGACATGGGGATCCTGCTGGCGTTCATGTTCATCGCCAACGCCTTCGGCGCCATCTTCCTCGCCCCGGCGTTCGCCGCATGCCTGCTTCGCCGCGATCCACTGCGCACGCCGAAGGGCTCCGGTTGAACGCCGCCAGCCCACGCTCGGCCCGCAAGCCGCGGCGCAGGAAGGCCGATCCCGTGCTGGGCGGAATCGGCAAGCCGCCCGCTTCGGGACTCGTCCATGGCAGGTCGCTGCCGTGGTTCCCCTTCATCTTCGACGGCGTGATGGTGAAGCTCTGCCGCGTGAGCCCGTCGCGCGGCGAGTCGTTCCTGCTGATCCGCGTGGAGCCCGGCGCCGAGGTCCAGACCCACTACCACCACGGCGTGGCCATGGTGTACACGATCGCGGGGCGCTGGCGCTACCGCGAGGCGGGATGGGTTGCCGGACCCGGCGACCTCGTCATCCAGCCGGCGGGATCGATGCAGACGTTCGAGACCGTCGGGGAGCAGCGCGTCGAGACGCTCCTGCACCTGCGCGGCGCGCTCGAGTTCCGCGACGAGTCGGGACGCACGGTGTGCATCGAGAACGCCGAGACGCTGCACGGACGCTATCTCGCGCATTGCGCGCTCCACGGCCTCGAGCCGCTCGACGTGACGAGCTTCTAGCCGGATTCAGTCAGGCGGCAGCTCGACGTCGGCTCGAGCGCCGGCGAGGTGGCCGCGGAATTGGCAGGCCGCCGCGGTGCCGTCGAAGCGCGCGGAGAATGCGTGCTGCCCCACCTCGATCTCCTGCATGCGATAGCTGCCCGAGGTCCCGTCGGTGCAGCTGAAGTTCCCGGAGCTGAGTCCCAGGCGGCCGGACTGGCTGTAGTCGCCGGAGAACGTGCACGAGGGAATCCCACCCGTGGTCGTGATCGAAAGCGAGTCGCCCGACTGCGAGACGCTCGCCGTGCCGAGGTTCTGCGTGACGGCTACGCCGGGCGCGCAGTGGTAGCCCCGATAGACGCGGGACAACGCATAACTGCCGTTGATGTCATTGGTGCGCCACGTGAGGCGCGTCACGGCCTTCTGGGTCGTCACCCCGTCGATCGTGTATCTGAGGGTCGCCACATCCGGGTTCTGGAGGACAAAGCTCATGGTGCCGACCTGGCGCGTGGTGACGAGCGCAGGGTTGAACTTGCCGCTCATCGCGGGCTCGGCCGTCTCCATCAGCGGCCCGTTGAATGCCGCCGTGTCGAGGGACGAGGTATGGGCGCCCTGCAGGTCCGGGGCCGCGTACCAATGGGCCTGCCCGTCCTGGCCATAGACGTAGAGCGTCCCGAAGGCGACGTCGGCTTCCTGGATGAGGTTCAGGCCCCAGCCCGATTCCGAAGGGTTCCACCACAGGTCGGATACGTCGACCGAGAAGGTCGAGGCGACCGAGGCGCAAGGCGCCGCGAAGACGAGGGCGGCAACGGCGAAGGTGAGTCGCATGGGGGCTCGGGCCAAGGGCAAATGGTTAGCTTTGAGCGCCACGATGACAGGAACGCCGAGCGGTCCCTGCGCCGTTCGGACCGGGCTCGCGTCGTGCGGCCCCACTCGCCTGGAAGGCGTCCCGCCGCTAGTTCGGCGCGGCCGGCACGGTCGTTCGGGCCCCGCCGAGGTTTCCGTACACCACGCAGCCCTGGATCGTGCCCTGGAATCGCGCGAACAACCCGTGGGTTCCGGCCTCGATCTCCGAGAGCGTGTACGGTCCCGTGCCGCTCGCGCTGCACGTGAACGTGCCCGTCGACGAGCCCATCCTTCCTTCCTGCGCGTAGTTTCCGCTGAACGTGCAGTTGTCCGTGGGCGTGCCGCCGCTCGTGGCGATGGTGAAGAGGTTGTTCACCAGCGTGACCGTCGCGGTTCCGAGGTTCTTCGTGGCCGTCACCGCGGGCGAACAGGTGTTCGAGCGCGTGACGAGCGCGGCCGCGTAAGTCCCCGTCGGATCGTTCACGGACCAGGTTTCGCGCCGCAGCTGCTTGGTCACGCTCACCCCGTCGACCGTATAGGCGAGCGTGCCCTGGAGCGGCGGCGTGTACGTGAATTGCGCGGTACCCACCACGCGTGCGTTCACCGCGTTGGGATTGAACGTCGTGGAGAACACCGGGCCCGTGGTCTCGTAGAGCGCGCCGCCGAAGACGAAGGCGGTGGCCGAGGCATTGGAGAGGTCGCCCACCATCTGGGGCGCCACGTACCAGTGCGCCTTGCCATCGGCGGAATAGACGTAGAGCGTGATGAAGAGCACGTTCGCCTGCTGCGTCGCGTTCATTCCCCACCCGGACTCCGCGGAGTTCCACCACATGTCGGAGATGTCGCTCGCGACCGAGGTCGCGGCGTGGACCCAGGGGGAAGCCGCCAGGCAGGCGGCGAGGAGGAAGGCGCGCGTTCTCATGCGGTTTGGACCGTGGGCTCTACGCCCGGTTTCGCAGTAATCTTTGCTGCTCGCGCTGCCAGTCGCGGTCCTTCTCGGCCTCGCGCTTGTCGTGCTGCTTCTTGCCCTTGGCGAGCCCGATGGCGATCTTCACCCGGCCCTTGGTGTAGTGAAGGTCCAGGGGCACGAGGGTGTAGCCGCGCTGCTCGACCTTGCCGATGAGCTTGCGGATCTCCTCGGCATTGAGCAGGAGCTTGCGGGAGCGGGTGGGATCCGGATGGATGTGGGTCGAGGCGGTCGGCAGCGGGCTCACGTGCATGCCCACCACGAAGGGCTCCTCGTGGAGCAGGATCACGTACGCTTCCTTCAGCTGGACGCGCCCCGCCCGGATCGACTTCACCTCCCAACCTTCGAGCACCAGCCCCGCCTCGAAGCGTTCCTCGATAAAGTAGTCGTGGAACGCCTTGCGATTTTCGACGATGGACATGACGACATTCTACCGATGCGCGTGACCGTGGCCCTGGCGCTGCCCGCGCGCCAGGAAGTGGTGGCGCTCGAACTGCCCGAGGGAGCCAGCGTGGGCGAGGCGCTCACGGCCGCGGGGCTCGCCGGGCGATTCCCCGGCATCGACCTCGCATCCCTCGACACGGGCGTGTGGGGGGCGCGGGTGCCGCGCGAAACCCTGCTTCGCGAAGGCGACCGCGTGGAGCTCTACCGGAAGCTTGCCGACGACCCGAAGGAGATGCGCAGGCGCCGGGCGCGCCCTAGGTCTTCGCCTCGATCTCGAAGCGGGCCTTGATCCAGTCCGCGCCCTTGCGGATCACCCGGTTCAGGCGAATGCGGAAAAGCGCGCCGCCCGCCTTCAGCTCGAAGCTCTGGTCGGAGCGAAAATCGCTCATGCGCACGAGGATCGAATCGAGCTTGCCGTTGGGCTCGATTCCCGGAAGGTAGATCGCCTGCAGGGGGGTGCCGCCCGAGTAGGGCGCGCCGTCCACGACGATGGGGCGATAGGCGAGCACCTCGACCCCCACGAGGATCCCGCCGCTCGCGCGGTTGGCGAGCTTGCGCACGATGGTGCCCACGATCCAGCCGCCCGACTCGTGGTTGCGCAGCGCGATGATCCCGTTCAGCAGGAGCATCTCGGCCTCGGGGCGGTCCACGAGCAGGCCGTAGCCCTTGGAGCTGAGGTCGTAGACGCGCCAGCGCTCGAGGTCGGGGTCCGCGGGGCTCTCGGGCTGCGCCGTGGCATCCGTCGCGGTCAGCGAAAGCCCCGAGGAGATCTCGATGGTGTCGGCGGGCGCGGGCGCGAAGGCCGGGACCGGGGAGGCGGGCGCGGCGGGCGCCTCGCGCATCTTGCGCATCACCCGCTCCATGCCCACGATCACGTCCACTTCCCGGTCCTCGAAATGGGTGCGCTCCTCGATGCGGTTCTCGCTGCCCGCGAGGATGGACTGGTGGAATTTCTCGATGATCGTGAGGAGCGCGATGTGCTCCTCGAGCGGGAAGACGGCGCCGGCGCCGTAGCCGGCGTAGAGCCGCCCATGGCGAAGCCCTCCCTGCACCTCCTCGATCTGGGCCTTGAGGCCGTCGGCGCGCACGTAGCGCATGGTGTCGCCATGGCTGTCCTTGCGCATGAGGTGCATGCCGGAGTCGGAGGCCAGGTCCACGTAGAAGAGGTGGTTGCGGGTCGAGTACTCGGTGTCCAGCGCGTAGTCGCCGCACCAGGACGAGAACCAGCCGTCGGCGATCTCGATCTGCACCTTCGACAGGCTTCCCGTGTTCAGCACGTCGACGATCAGGGTGCGCAGGTACAGCGACTGCACCGAGGGCTTGAAGCTGGGCTGCGACGGGTGCAGCACGAAAGGCACCTGCGAGTAGCCGTCGGTCTCGGCGAGCGAGTAGAGCGCATGCACCTGCTTCCAGGGGATCGCGCGGCCCGGCTCGTTCAGGAAGTAGCCCCACTTCACGAAGCTGTGGATCGCGTTCAGCGCGAGGCCGGTCACGCGGAACATCACGTCGAGGGTCTCGCGCGTGGTCGCCCAGGTGTTGCGGTTGCGCAGGAACCGCTGGAATGCGTTGGCCGCCTCCAGGCAGATGCGCTGGATGTTGAGCGCGAAGTCGCGGTCGGCTTCCGTCGGGCTCGCCGGCTGGCGCAGGAAATCGATCTGGTCGTAGAGCAGCAGCGCCTGGAAGTGCTCCTCGATGCGCATGAGCTCGTTCAGGCGCTCGACGGTGAACTCCCCGCCGTCCTTGCCGAGCTCGCGGATCCCGTTGAGGAACGCGGTGCGCGACTGCGCCTCGCGCACGGTCTTCAGGGCGAGGATGCGTTCGGAGGGGGACTCGGCGCTCGCCATCTAGGCGACCGAGAACATCTCGACGTTGCGCAGCGCGGGCATCGGGTTGGGCACGAGGTCCTGCTCGTTGATGCCGTAATCGGCCATGAGCGTCTTCCTCAGCTCGTTGGCGAGCACCTCGTTCTCGAAGTCCATGGGCGCGCCCAGCCAGTTCTCGGCGATCGGGTCGACGGTGGTGCTGTCGGCGGCGATGCGCCTCGCCTGCGCCGGGCCGATGGTCTGGAAGCTGTCGATGGGCGCGGCCGCATAGAGCGCGTTGCCCGGGTCGATCTCGCGGCCGAAGTACTGCACCTTGCGCCAGTAATCGCTCTTGCCGTGCTGCTCCTTGAAGCGGGCCGCGAGCTGCGCGAACTCCCCGGACAGGCCCTCCAGCCGGTAGATCTCGAAGAGCGCGAGCCACGCCTTCAGCTCCCCCGGGTGGCGCTCGATCGCGTAGTGAAGCAGCTCGACCGCGCGGGCGAGCGCGCCGTCCTCGTAGAAGAGTCGCGCGCCCTTCACCACGGAGTCGGGGTCGTCGAGCACGATGGCGCCCTTGCCGATCTCGGGGAAGCGCTCCTCGATGTAGCGCTGGCGCAGGTCCTCGGTGTTGGAGGGCAGGCGCGTGGGCAGCGCCACGTCCGAATCGATCTCGCGGCGCGCGGGCTGGACCCCGGGCGGAGGCGCCATATCCTCCATCGGCTCGTCCGCCACGATGATGCTGTCGTCCGGCTCGGCTGCGGCAGCATCCGCGGCCTCGGGCATGGCTTCTTCTTCCTCGGCCCAACCGCGCGATTCGCGGGCGCGGCGCACGAGCCGCACCGCGAGCAGGATCGCGGCGAGGAGGAAGACGACGGCGAGGGCCCAGAGCCCGTAATCCATCCAGGGCGTGGGCGGCTCCATTCCCGGAAGCGCGGGCCTCGGCCGCGAGATGTCGCTCGTCACCGGCGCGGGCGGTGGGATCTCGGCGGGCTTGGCATCGCTTTGCGGCTGCGGGGCAGGCACCACGGGCGGCGGAACCGGCGCGGGCTCGGGGCCGGGTTTCACGGCTTCGGGTTGCGGCTTCGCTGCTTCGGGTTGCGGCTTCGTTGCTTCGGGTTGCGGCTTCGCTATTTCAGCTTGCGGCTTCGCCCGCTCGGGCGCGGGCTCCGCGCGCGGAGGCGGGAAGGAGCTCGGCATTCCCGAGAGCTTCAGCTGCAGGTCGGCGACCTGCGTTTCCAGTTGCTTCACGCTATGGCGCAACGCCAGCAGCGCCGCCACCTGGTCGTCGGCATCGAGGATCGTGAGGCGCTCGCGCAGTTGCGCGCGCGATTTCTCGTCGATGCCGCGGCTGCGCGAGAGGTCCACCTCGGGGCTGGAGAGCTTGAGGACGAAGTCGCCACGTGCCACGGGGGATGCGGGCGCCGCGGCGGGACGCGGCGCGGGGGAGGCGGCGAGCCGCGGCGCAGGCGCTTCGGCGCGCGCCTTCGCGGGCCGCTTCGCCCGCGGCGCGGGCGCCTCGGGCGTGGGCTTGGCTGCCGGGGCGCGTGCGGCCGGCGAAGCGGGGGCCTGGGCGTGGCGCGCTTCGGGAGGCGGCGCGGGTGCGCGCTCCGGGTGCGTGCGCGCCGCGCGCTGCTGTTGCGAGAACGCGCGAAGGTCGGGCAGCGCGATCGGCGTGTCCACCGGGATGGGATCGCTGTCGCGCAGGTTCGCGAGCGGCGGGTTGGAAGTGCGAAGCGCCTCGATGTAGGAGCGCTTCGCGGCGCGGTTCTTCGGGAAGATCGCCTCCGCGATGGACTCGAGCGTGTCGCCGATGCGCGCGATGAGCGTGGCGATCGACGGAAGCATCGGCGAGGAAGCCGCGGGGGAGGGCGCCGACTGGGACATGGACGTGGGCGCGACGGCGGGGGCGGCGCCGCCCTTCGCGTCGATCCGCAGCGTGTACTCGCGCCGGTAGGGGGCGCCCTGGCCCGGGCAATTGGCGACGATCTCGACGGCGAGCGCGGGATCGGTGACGGGCACGGCGGAGCGAAGCCGCAGCGTCGTGCCGGCCGCCGAGCGCTCCAGGGAGACGCTGCCCGAGGCGAGGTGCGGCGCGTCCGCGGCGCCGCCGGCGCCCAGCTGGAAGCACGAGGGCTCGATCGACTCGCCGCGCTCGATCTTCACGGGGAAGCGCACGTCGAGCGCTTCGCCCAACTTCGAGCGCACGGCCGCATCGCCCAGCGAAAGCGCGCACGCGGGCCCCGCCATCGCGAGGAGCGATGCGGCCAGGATCCACCCAGTCCGCTGCTGCCAGTGCGCCAACCGCCCTCCTTTTTGTCGCGCGCCGGCGTCGCGGCCGGCGCGGGCACGGCTCACGACTTCTTGCAGGCCTCCTCGACTTCACGGCGGCTCTTGGCCTTGGCCGCCTCGAGCTCCTCGTCGCTCAGGAAGACGCGCTCGCCCTGCTCGTTGGTCTTCATCATGCGGCCGCCTTCCTCGTACATCCTCGCGTTGGAGGTCGCGATCTTGCAGTCCTCCTCGCGCCGGGCGGCGAGATTCGCCTTGTCGTCGGCTTTCTTGGCCTCGTCCCTCACCTTGTCGCGGCCCTTCTGCAGCTCCTTGTCGCGATCCACGAAGGTCTTGGGCGCAGGCGCCGGCGCGGCGTTCGCCCCGCCGTAGACGGGCTTGGCGATGGCGTCGGGCGGCGGCTGGTCGGTGTAGACGGTCTTCCCGTCCTTGTCCACGTACTTGTAGAGCTGCGCGGAGGCGAGCGGCGCGAGCAAGCACGCGGCGGCCAGCACGATGATCCTGTTCATGGGACTCCTCCCTTCCATTGCTAGCGGACTGCGGGATAGGCGAGCTGCTCGAGGCCCAGCTGGGCGAGCTCGCTCGCTTGCCTCGCCGACTGGATTGCCGTGGCGTTGTCACCCGAGGTTACCGCACGGCGCGCGGCAATGAGGCCTTCCCACGCCTTCAGCCATAACGCGCGCTTCGCGCGCGCCCTCTGCACGTCGGTCTCGGCCTGCGCGAGCATCGCCCGGGCTTCCTCGGCGAGGGCCATGTCGTCGCGCGCGGGCGCCGCGGGCGCCGCCACGACAGGCTGCTCGGGCGCAGGCGCGGGCTCGCGTTCGGCCATCGTGCACGCGGTCACCGCGAGCCCGAAAATGGCCCACCAGGGGCACGGACGAAGCCTTGAACTTTGACTTGAAGTTTCAAGCATTTACGCTACCTTATCGAGAAACGACGTGAGCGTCAAATGGCCCCTGCCCTGAAACGCACGGGGATCGTCCTCGGTTGTCCGGGGAAGGACCGATCTGTATAATTTCGTTTTGCGGCCAAGGTTTGCGAATGCGCGTCATACAAAAAGCACTCACATTCGACGACGTCCTGCTGGTTCCTGCCCAT
>DATBEA010000287.1:0-2227 GCA_036276215.1 Usitatibacter sp. | reverse complement strand
GTGGCGCCGGCGTTGTTCACGAGGATCGCGGGCGTGCCGAACTCCTCCTGCGCCTTGTCGACGAAGGCGGCGCACGCGGGCGCATCGCGCACGTCGAGCACCCGGCCGCCTCCCTTGGCGCCCATGTCCGCGAGGGCTTTGGAGATGCCCTCGGCGCCCTTCTCCGACGTGGACGTGCCCACGACGGTGGCGTTGACCCTGGCGAGGGCGTGGCAGATGGCCTCGCCGATTCCGCGCGAGGCGCCCGTCACGATGGCGACTTGTCCGTTCAGCATGGTTGTCAGGCCCGGGATGCGGCCGCCGCGAGCGACGCGGCGTCCTGGATGGCGACGTACTCGATGTCGGGAACGATGCGCCTGGAAAGCCCCGTCAGCACTTTCCCGGGGCCGCACTCGACCACGCGGCGCACGCCCTTGCGTCCCAGCATCTGCACGGTCTCGACCCAGCGCACGGGGCTGAAGAGCTGCTCGACGAGCGCCTGGCGGATCCTCGCGGGATCGTCGAAGCTCTCGACGAAGCGGTTGTGGATCACCGGAATCTGGGGCTTGCGCAGCTCCACCGCCTCGAGGCGCTCGCGCAGCCTCTCGGCCGCGGGCTTGATGAGGCTGCAGTGCGATGGCGCGCTCATGGGCAGCATGGTGGCGATCTTGGCGCCCCGCTGCCTTGCCAGCGCCATGCCGCGCTCGACCGCGGGGCGGTGGCCCGCGATCACGACCTGCACGGGCGAATTCAGGTTCGCGGGCTCGAGCACCTGGCCCTCGGCCGCATCGCGGCACACCTCCTCGACCTTCGCGACATCGAGGCCGACGATCGCCGCGATGCCGCCGGTTCCCTCGGGTACGGCTTCCTGCATCGCGCTCGCGCGGAAGCGCACGAGCGGGAGTGCATCCTCGAAGCGCATGGCCTCGGCGGCCACGAGCGCGCTGTATTCGCCGAGGCTGTGGCCCGCCAGCCAGGAAGGCATGGGGCCGTTCTTCTCGCGCCACGCGCGCCAGCACGCGACACCCGCCACGAGCATCACGGGCTGCGTGTTCACCGTCTGGTTCAGCGCCTCGGCGGGCCCGTCGCGCACCATGCTCCAGAGGTCCTCGCCCAGGATGGCGTTGGCCTCGAGGAAGGTCTTCTCGACAATGGGCAGCTCGGCGAATCCCTTCATCATCCCGATGGATTGCGACCCCTGTCCCGGAAACACGATGGCCAATGACATTTCTATTCTCGCGCCTCGCGCCTAATACCTGAGCAACACGCTGCCCCACGTGAATCCCCCGCCCACGCCTTGCAGGAGGACCAGGTGGCCGGGCTTCACGCGCCCCTCGCGCACGGCGACATCGAGCGCAAGCGGGATCGAGGCCGCGGACGTATTCGCGTGGCGGTCCACGGTGACGATGCATTTCGATTCGGGCAGGCCCAGCTTCTTCGCCACGTGCGAGACGATGCGCACGTTCGCCTGGTGGGGAATGTAGATGTCGATGTCGGGGATCCCGAGGCCGTTCTTGGCCACGATCGCCCGGGCGCTTTCCTCGAGCACGCGAACGGCGAGCTTGAAGACCGCGCCGCCGTCCATCTTGAGCGTGGGATCGCCCTGGACCTTGCCGCCGCACACGTGGCCCGGCGTATTGAGGATCGGCGCGTAGGAGCCGTCGGCATGCAGGCCGCTGGAGAGGATGCCCGGCGTGTCCGAAGCCTCGAGGACCACCGCGCCCGCGCCGTCGCCGAAGAGCACGCACGTGCCGCGGTCCTTCCAGTCGAGGATGCGCGAGAAGACTTCGGCGCCCACCACCAGCGCGCAGCGGTGCTGCCCCGAACGGATGAAGAGGTCGGCCGTCGCGAGCGCGTACACGAAGCCCGAGCACACGGCCTGCACGTCGAAGGCGGCGCCTTTCTTCACGCCGAGCTTCGCCTGGAGCAGGCAGGCGCTGGAGGGGAAGACCATGTCCGGCGTGGAGGTGGCGAGCACGATGAGGTCCACGTCGGCGGCGCTGCGCCCCGCCGCTTCGAGCGCCGAACGGCACGCGTGCAGCGCGAGGTCGCTCACGAACTCGTTGTCGGCGGCGATGTGGCGCTCGCGAATCCCGGTGCGCGAGACGATCCATTCGTCGGTGGTGTCCACGAAGGATTCCAGATCCTTGTTGGTGAGGACCTTGGCGGGCAGGTAGGAGCCGGTGCCCGTGATGCGGGAGCGCGTCGTCATGCCACGGCCTTGCCGGGCGCGCTGCTGGCGCTCACG
>DATBEA010000286.1:0-7829 GCA_036276215.1 Usitatibacter sp. | reverse complement strand
CTACGACGATTTCGCGCACCATCCGACCGCCTTCGAGACCACGATCGCGGGACTTCGCACGCGCGTGGGCGACGCGCGCATCGTGGCGGTGTTCGAGCCGCGGTCCAACACGATGAAGCTGGGACGCATGCAGGAGCGCCTCGCCAGGAGCCTCGGGGGCGCCGACCTCGTGCATTGCTACGCCCACGACCTGGGCTGGGATCCGGCGCAGGCGCTCGCGCCGCTGGGAACGCGCGCGCAGATCCACCACGACCTCGAGGCGCTCGTGGACGAGCTCTCGCGCACGTTGCGCTCCGGCGACCACGTGCTGGTGATGTCCAATGGCGGTTTCGGCGGCGTGCACGAGAAGCTCCTCGCGCGCCTCGCGCGACGGCCCGCTTCCGCAGACGCGAGGGGACCATGAAGGAATACGCTTTCCGCATCGTGAATGTCTTCGCCCGCGAGGGCCGCCTCACCGGCAACCCCCTCTGCGTCTTCGAGGACGGGCGGGGATTGGACGACGAGGCCCAGCAGGCGCTCGCGCGGCAATTCAACCTCTCGGAGACCACGTTCATCCTGCCTTCGGACAAGGCCACGGCGCGCGTGCGGATCTACACGCCCGCCTACGAGATGCCGTTCGCGGGCCATCCCACGCTCGGGACCGCGCACGTGGTGCGCGACCTCGCATCCGCCGGCGACTCGATCCAGCTCGAGATGCAGGCGGGGATCATCCCCGTCGCCGCGCGCGGCGACCGCTGGACGCTCAAGGCGAACGCCGCGAAGTCCCGGCCGGCGGGCGAGAGCGCCGCGGAGCTCGCGCAAATCCTGGGCCTCGATGCCGCGGAAATCGCCTCTCCGGTGCTGTGGGTGAGCACGGGGCGCGAGCAGCTCGTGGTGCCCCTGAAGAGCGCCGAGGCGGTGCGCCGGGCGCGTCCCCGTGCCGAGGCCTTCGCGCGGCTCGAGAGCGAGCACGGCCTTGGCCAGGCGCTGGTCTTCGCCGACGCGGGGACGAGCGTCGAGTCGCGCTTCTTCTTCCCGAGCGGCTCGGCGATCCTCGAGGACCCGGCCACCGGAAGCGCCTGCGCCAACCTGGGCGGGTGGTTCATGGCCACGCAGCCCGGCAAGGACCACCGGCGCGTGATCTCGCAGGGCGAGATGGTGGGCCGTCCGTCCACCCTGTACCTGGAGGTGCGCGGGGGCACCATCCACGTGGGCGGCGACGTGATCGAGCTGGGACGCGGCCGGATCGCGCTCTGAGTGAAGACGATCGTGTATCTCCATGGTTTCGTGAGCTCGCCCGCGTCGAAGAAGGCCGTGATGCTGGGAGACTACGTTCGCAATTGCGTGACCGGGCTGGACTACGTCGTGCCCGCCCTCCATGACCGGCCGGGGCGGGCCATCGAGCAGGTCGCGCGGGTGTGCGAGCCGGTGCCCGCGGCGGATCTCACGATCGTGGGAAGCTCGCTCGGCGGTTTCTACGCCACGGTGATGGCCGAGCGCCTGGGATGCCGCGCGGCGCTCCTCAATCCCGCCGTGCATCCGCAGCGGCACTTCCACCGCTACCTGGGGCCGCAGGAGAACCTGTATACGGGCGAGAAGTTCGTGCTCACCCAGGAGCACATCGACGAGCTCGGCGCGATGGACCCGGGCGCCATCACCCGGCCGGGCCGCTACTGGCTCTTCGTGGAGACGGGCGACGTGGTGCTCGACTATCGCGAGGCCGTGGCGCTCTACGAGGGCGCGCTGCAGACCGCGGTGCGCGGCGGCGACCATTCGCTCGTGTCGTTCCCCGAGCACGTGCCCGAGCTCGTGGAGTGGGCGAGATCGTGACGCCGCCGAGACGATGAAGCAAGTCCTCTTCGAGGAAGACGGCGCCTTCCGCGTCGGCACGATCCTCTCGGAAGCCGGCGCCTCGGTGCAGGTCGAGGCCGCGCACGGCAAGCGCTCGAAGCTGAAGAGCGCGGCCATCCTGCTGCGCTTCGACGGCCAGCCGCTCGCCGCCTTCATGCCCGAGGCGCAGAAGCTCGCCGAGCCGATCGATCCGCAGTTCCTCTGGGAAGTGTGCGGGGCCGAGGAATTCGGCTTCGACTCGCTCGCGGGCGACTACTTCGGCCGCGCGCCCACGCCCCAGGAAGCCGCCGCCGTGGCGCTCGCGCTGCACTCGCACCCGATGTACTTCTACAAGCGCGGCAAGGGCCGCTACCAGGCCGCACCCGAGCAGAACCTCAAGGCGGCGCTCGCCGGCGCGGACAGGAAGCGCAAGCAGCAGGAGCAGGTGGACGCGTGGGCGCGCGAGCTGGGCGAGGGCCGCGTGCCCGAGCCGCTCGCGGCGAAGCTCGACACGCTGCTTTTCAAGCCCGACAAGATGAGCCTCGAGTGGCGCGCGCTCGACGCGGCGGCGACCCACGCGGGGCTCTCCCCGCCGAAGGTGTTGGCCGCGGCCGGCGCGATCTCGGGTCCCGAGGACTACTTCCTGCGCCGCTTCGCCTTCGAGTTCTTCCCGCGCGGCGTCGGGTTTCCCGAGGTCGAGCCCCTCGGCGAGCCGGGTGCGCTTCCCGAATCGGACGCCGCCGCGTTTTCCATCGACGACGCGCAGACCACCGAGATCGACGACGCGTTCTCGATGTCGCGCCTGCCCGGCGGGAAGCTGCGCGTGGGCATCCACATCGCCGCCCCGGCGCTCTGGTTCGGCCGCGGCGCGGGCCTGGAGAGCCTCGCGCGGGAGCGCCTCTGCACCGCCTACTTCCCGGGCGGCAAGGTCACGATGCTTCCTCCCGGCGCCATCGAGCGTGCCACCCTGGCTCAGGGCGAGCTCGTTCCCGCGGCCTCGCACTACCTCACGGTCGATGCCGCCACGCTCGCGATCGAGGGCCGCGACTCGCGCTTCGAGCTGCTGCGCGTGGCCGCGAACCTGCGCACCGCCGAGCTGGATGCGCGCCTGAACGAGGCGGCGGTGGCCGAGGGCCGGGTCGAGGGTGAATGGGGCGAGGAGCTCTTCACGCTGTGGAAGCTCGCGCGATCGCTCAAGGTCCTGCGCGGCGCGGGCGAGGAGCGCAACGACCGCCCCGACTACAACATCCGCGTCGAGAACGGCCGCGTCGCGATCGAGCTGCGCCGCCGCGACACGCCCGTGGACACGCTCGTGGCCGAGCTCATGATCCACGTGAATTCCGCGTGGGGGACGCTCCTCGCCGAGCGGGGCTATGACGCGATCTACCGCAACCAGAAGGGCGGCAAGACGCGCATGGAGGTCGAGCCCGGCGCGCACGAATGGCTGGGAGTCGAGCGCTACGCGTGGACCAGCTCGCCGCTGCGCCGCTTCAGCGACCTGGCCAACCAGCGCCAGCTCGCCGCGCTCCTCGCCGGGGCCGAGCCCGCGTACTCGCGCGAGGAGCTCGAGACGGCGGCCCGCGATTTCGAGACGGCCCACGACGCCTACGCCGAGCACCAGCGGCTGCTGGAGCGATTCTGGTGCCTCAAGTACCTCCTCCAGGAGGGCATCGCGGAATCCGAGGCCACGGTGGTGCGCGAGGAGCTGGTGCGCGTGGACGGCATGCCGCTGGTCTGCCGCGCCGTGGGACTGCCCCCCGGGCCCCCGGGCTCCCGGGTGAAGGTCGCCTTCGGGGAAGTGGACCTCTGGGAGGCCCACGTGCTTGCACGCTACGCGGGGAAATGACCGTACAATTGTCGTTCATGACGAGCCCCGTTCGACCTTGGTAGCACCTGCCGTGCAGTTGAGGCAGTCCCCTTCTACCGACCCCCTCGTCTCCTTCTCGGATTTCCTGCTCGAACGCTTCGGGCTCGTCGCGACCATGCAGGTCGCGATCATCGCGTCCATCGCCATCCACGCCTTCGCGATCGTCGGCGTGGGCTTCAAGCTCCTCAAGGGCGCGGGCTGGGACGAGCCCCACAACGTGATGGACGTGGTGCTCGTGAACTCCAAGAGCACCAACAAGCCCGAGAAGGCCGACGCGCTCGCCCAGGCGAACCTCGAGGGCGGCGGCAACACCGACCAGAAGGTGCGCGCCAAGAGTCCCTTCCCGGCCGTCGATCCCAGGGAGCCCAGCCCGGAGCTTCGCGCCGCCGAGGCGCGCATGAAGCAGCTCGAGGCGGAGGCGAAGCAGCTCATCACCAGCATCAAGTCCGACGCATCGGTATTGCAGGGCGACATCGCGGCCCCGAAGGCCGGCGCGCGATCCGACGCCCAGGCGCGCGACCTCGTCGACAAGAGCCTGGAGATCCAGCGCCTCGAGGCGCAGATCGCGCGCGAGCACCTCGCCTACCAGCAGCGTCCGAAGAGGAAGTTCATCGGCGCGCGCACCCAGGAATACCGCTTCGCCAAGTACGTGGACGATTTCCGCGCGCGCATCGAGCGGGTGGGCACGCTCAACTACCCTGAGGAGGCGCGCGCCCGCAAGATCTACGCGTCGCTGCAGCTCACGGTCGCGATCAAGGCCGATGGCGAGGTGGAGTCGGTCGAGATCAACCGCTCTTCGGGCTACAAGTTCCTCGACGAGGCCGCGCGGCGCATCGTGCGCCTGTCCGCGCCCTTCGAGGCGTTTCCCCAGGACATCCGCAAGGACACCGACATCCTGCACATCACGCGCACGTGGACCTTCACGAAGGCGGACCAGGTCGTGGCCGAGTAGGCGCGAGACGCGCACCCCGCGCCTTGAGGTAAAATATGTGACCGGTGGCCCATGCAAACGATCAACCTCACCAGCCACTTCCTCATCGCCATGCCGGCGATGTCGGACCCGAATTTTTCCCGCACCCTCACCTTCGTCTGCGAGCACAACGAGCGCGGGGCGCTGGGCATCGTGGTGAACCGGCCCATCGAGGTGAACCTCGCGGCGCTCTTCCGCCAGGTGGAGATCGCGCTTCCCGAATCTTCGCTGGGCGAGCAGCCCGTGTTCTTCGGGGGCCCCGTCCAGTTCGACCACGGTTTCGTGCTGCATCGCCCGGTGGGCGCGTGGAAGTCCACGCTGCCGGTGGGCGAGATCGGCCTCACGACCTCGCGCGACATCCTCGAGGCGATGGCCAGGGGGCAGGGCCCGCGCGAGCAGCTGGTCGCCCTCGGATACGCGGGCTGGGCGCCCGGCCAGCTCGAGGACGAGATCCAGCGCAACGGCTGGCTCACGGTGCCCGCCGGGCTCGACCTCATCTTCAACGTGCCGCCCGAGGCGCGCTACGACGCCGCGATGAGCGCGCTGGGCATCAGCGCGGCCAACTTGTCCGAGGAGGCGGGGCACGCGTGACGGTTCGCGGGACGGTCCTCGGCTTCGACTTCGGCGCCAAGCGCCTCGGAGTGGCCGTCGGGGAAACCTCCACGCGCATCGCCAACCCCCTGGGCGCCATCGAGGGCGAGGCCAACGACGCGCGCTTCGCCGCGATCGACCGCTACGTGGACGAATGGAAGCCGGTCGCGTTCGTGGTGGGGCAGCCCCGGCATGCCGACGGCTCGCCGCACGAAGTGGCGCGGCTCGCCGGGAAATTCGCCCGCCGCCTCGTGGGACGCTACAAGCGCGAAGTGATCCTCGTGGACGAGACGCTCACCTCGGCCATCGCCGAGAGCGAGCTGCGCGAAACGCGCACGCGCCCCGGCCGCAAGAGCGACGTCGATGCGCTCGCCGCGACGATCATCCTGCAAAGCTTCCTCGACCATCCGGAGGGCCATGAGCGCATCGCTGCCTGACCCGGAACGCCTCGTCCAGTCCATGGCCGAGGCGATGCGCGGCAAGCTCGCGAAGGATGCCGCGCTGGTGGGCATCTACACGGGCGGCGCGTGGGTGGCCGAGCGGCTGAACCGCGCGCTCATGCCGGGCGCGCCGCTGGGGCTCCTCGCGGTCACGCTGCACCGCGACGACTTCGGGCGCATCGGCCTGCATCGCGAATCGCGGCGCAGCCAGATTCCCTTTCCCGTCGATGGCCGCGAGATCGTCCTCGTGGACGACGTGCTGCACACGGGGCGCACCATCCGCGCGGCGCTGAACGAGCTCTTCGATTTCGGCCGGCCGCGCGCCGTCCGCCTCGCGGTGCTGGCCGATCGCGGCGGGCGCGAGCTGCCGGTCTCGGCCGACTTCCTCGGCGCGAAGGTGGAAGTGGGCACCGACGAGGACCTGGTGCTCTCCAACGACAACGGCAAGCTGCGCTTCGCCGCGGTGAAGCGGCCGTGAGCCCCATGGGCAAGGGCGACATCCAGGTGGGCGCCGACGGGCGCCTGAAGCACCTGCTCACGCTCGAGGGCCTTCCCGCCGAGGCGATCCTCCATATCCTCGACACCGCCGAGCAGTTCGTCTCCGTGGGCGAGCGCGAGGTGAAGAAGGTGCCGGTGCTGCGCGGCAAGGCCATCTTCAACGTGTTCTTCGAGAACTCCACGCGCACGCGCACCACGTTCGAGATCGCGGCCAAGCGGCTCTCGGCCGACGTGATCAACCTCAACGTGGGCGCCTCGTCCACGAACAAGGGCGAGACGCTCCTCGACACCGTGTGGAACCTGCAGGCGATGGATGCCGACATGTTCGTCGTGCGCCATTCGCAATCGGGCGCGGCGCACCTCATCGCGCGCCACGTGCGCCCCGGCGTCGCCGTGATCAACGCGGGCGACGGGCGCCACCAGCACCCGACCCAGGGCCTGCTGGACATGTACACGATCCGCCACTACAAGAAGGATTTCCAGGCGCTCTCGGTGGCGATCGTGGGCGACGTGCTGCACTCGCGGGTCGCGCGCTCGCAGATCGCCGCGCTGAAGACGCTCGGCGTCCCGGACCTGCGCGTGGTGGGGCCGAAGACGCTGCTTCCCGCGGCCGTCGAGCGGCTCGGCGTGCGGGTCTGCAACGACATGGCCGAGGGCATCCGCGGCTGCGATGTGGTCATCATGCTGCGCCTTCAGAACGAGCGCATGAACGGCACGCTGCTGCCGTCCGCGGGCGAATACTTCAGGTGCTACGGCCTCACCGCCGGGAAGCTCGCGCTCGCCAAGCAGGACGCGATCGTGATGCACCCGGGCCCCATGAACCGCGGCGTGGAGATCGACTCGCCCGTGGCCGACGGGCCGCAGAGCGTGATCATGCCGCAGGTGACCTTCGGGATCGCGGTGCGCATGGCGGTGATGGGCATGCTGGGTTCCCCGGCATGAGGCGCGAGGCGCGAGAGGCGAGATGAGAGTCGAGATCGTCAATGCGAGGGTGATCGATCCGGCGACGAAGCGGGACAAGGCCGGCTCGATCTTCATCGAGGACGGGAAGATCGCGGCACTCGACCACGCGCCCAAGTCGTTCAAGGCCGGCGAGACGATCGACGCGAAGGGCCTCGTGGCGTGCCCGGGGCTGGTGGACCTGTCCGCGCGCCTGCGCGAGCCGGGCTTCGAATACAAGGCGACGCTGGAGTCGGAGATGCAGGCCGCGGTCGCCGGCGGCGTGACGACCCTCGCCTGCCCTCCGGATACCGATCCGCCGCTCGACGAGCCCGGCCTCGTGGAGATGCTCACGCGCCGTGCGCGCAGCCTGCAGTCGGCGCGCGTGCATCCGCTGGGCGCGCTCACCGTGGGCCTCGCCGGGCAACGCCTGGCGGAGATGGTGCAGCTCACCGAGGCGGGCTGCGTGGGCTTCTTCCAGGGACGCGCGCGGCTGCCCGACCTCGCGATCCTCGTGCAGGCCATGCGATACGCGGCGAGCTTCGGCTACACGGTGTGGCTGCGGCCCGAGGACGGATCGCTCGCGCAGGGTGTCGCCCACGACGGCGAGGTGGCCACGCGCCTCGGCCTCGCCGCCGTGCCCGTCATCGCCGAGACCGTGGCCTTGCGCGCGATCCTCGAGCTCATGGAAACCACGGGGGCTCGCGTGCACCTC
>DATBEA010000285.1:0-4015 GCA_036276215.1 Usitatibacter sp. | reverse complement strand
ATAACCGCCGCAACCTCGAGGAGACGATGCTGCGCGAGCTGGCGCGCGCGCGGCGCCTGGGCGACAGCGTGGGCGTGCTCGTCGCCGACATCGACCACTTCAAGAAGCTGAACGACACCTACGGCCACGATGCCGGCGACTTCGTCCTCGAACGCATCGGCGAGCTGATGCGCGCGGCCACCCGGGGCAGCGACATCGCCTGCCGGTTCGGCGGCGAGGAGTTCGCCGTGATCCTGCCCGGCGCCTCGCTCCTCGTGGCGCGCAGCCGCGCCGAGGCGATCCGCGCCGCCGTCGAATCGCTCCACCTCGATTTCGGCGGCCGGCCCCTGGGCGCGCTCACGACGTCGATCGGCGTGGCCGCGATGCCGCCGCACGGCCAGGATTGGGCCTTCACGCTGCAGCAGGCGGACCGGGCGCTCTACAGCGCGAAGCAGGCAGGACGCAACAAGGTGGCGGCAGCGGCCGACGACTGAGGGGCGAGGCGCGAGAGCGTCTAGAATGAAGCGATGCCACCCTCGTTCGAGTCGAAGATCTGCCCGCCCGGCCAGCTCGCGGAACGCTCGCGCCAGGCCGCACGCCCCCTCGTCTTCACCAACGGCGTCTTCGACATCCTGCATCGCGGCCACGTGACCTACCTCGCCGAGGCTCGCGCCCTGGGCGCCTGCCTCGTGGTGGCGCTCAACTCGGATGCTTCCGCGCGCAGGCTCGGCAAGGGCGACGATCGCCCCGTGAACGCGCTGGACGATCGCCTCGCCGTGGTGGCCGCGCTGGAGAGCGTGGCGCTCGTCACCTGGTTCGAGGAGGACACGCCCATCGAGCGAATCCTCGCCTGCAGGCCCGACCACCTGGTGAAGGGCGGCGACTGGCCGGTGGATCGCATCGTCGGCGCGAAGGAAGTGCAGGCCTGGGGCGGGAAGGTGCACTCGATCGCGTTCCGCCACGACCGCTCGACCACGAAGCTCATCGGCAAGATCCGCGCATGAACGACCGCGCGTTCGCGGGACTCCTCGACGAGGTGCGCACGATCGTGGGCGCGCAGGCGGTGATCACGGCCGACGCGGAGCGCGCCGCCTACGAGAACGACTGGCGCGACCAATGGCACGGGCGCGCCGCCGCCGTGGTGAAGCCCGCATCGACCGGGGAAGTCTCGCGCGTGGTGGCGCTCCTCGCGGCGCAGCGCATCCCCATCGTCCCCCAGGGCGGCAACACCAGCATGTGCGGCGGCTCCGTCCCGGACGCGAGCGGCACCCAGGTCGTCGTGAACCTCTCGCGCATGAACCGCGTGCGCGCCATCGATCCGCTCGACAACACGATGACGGTCGAGGCGGGCTGCGTGCTCGCCACGCTCCAGGCGCTCGCCGCCGAGCACGACCGGCTCTTCCCGCTGTCGCTGGGCGCCGAGGGCAGCTGCGAGATCGGCGGAAACCTCTCGACCAACGCGGGGGGCACCGGCGTGCTTCGCTACGGCAACACGCGCGAGCTCGTGCTGGGCCTGGAAGTGGTGCTGCCCGACGGGCGCGTGTGGGACGGACTTCGCGCGCTGCGCAAGGACAACACGGGCTACGACCTGAAGCACCTCTTCGTGGGCGCCGAGGGCACGCTCGGCATCGTCACCGCGGCGGTCCTGAAGCTTTTCGCGCGACCGCGCGCGCAGTCCACGGCCTTCGTCGCGGTCGAAAGCCCCGCCGCGGCGCTGGGCCTCCTCGCGTTCCTGCGCGAGCGCGTGGGCGAGCGCGTGACCGGCTTCGAGCTCATCTCGCGCATCTGCCTGGATTTCGTCTTCGCGCACATCCCCGGCTCGCGCGATCCGCTTCCCGCACGCCACGGCTGGTACGTGCTGGCCGAGCTCTCCGACAGCACCGCGGGTGGCGCCCTCGACGCGCTCCTCGAAGCGGCGCTCGCGGAAGCGGCCGAGCGCGGCGCGATCCTCGACGCGGCACTGGCGGCGAGCCACTCGCAGCGCGCCGAGTTCTGGAGGCTGCGCGAGAGCATCTCGGAAGCGCAGAAGCTCGAGGGTGTTTCCATCAAGCACGACGTCTCGGTTCCCGTGAGCCGCGTGCCGGAGCTGATCGAGCGCGCGGGCGCCGAGCTCGCGCGGCGTTTCCCCGACGTGCGCATCGTGGCCTTCGGCCACCTGGGCGACGGCAACATCCACTACAACTGCTCGGCGCAGGCGCGCGCCGACGCGCGGCGCTTCTTCGCGCAGGCGCCGGACGTGAACCACGTGGTCTACGAGGTCGTGGCCTCGCTGGGCGGCTCCATCAGCGCCGAGCATGGGCTGGGCGTGCTGAAGGTCGACGAGATCAAGCGCTACAAGAGCGCGCTCGAGCTGGACATGATGCGCTCCATCAAGCGCACCCTCGACCCGCACGGCATCATGAACCCGGGGAAGGTGCTCTAGGGAGAGGGGTTGGCGATCCAGTCGGTGATGGCCTTCGCCACCCCGGCTTCGATCCCGACGTAGCCGTGATAGTGCAGCGCCTCGCAGGCCGGACCGCTCGGGTTCACCCCGCCATCGACCAGCAGCAGCTTCTTCACCGGCGCGCCGGTCATCGCGTTCTCGATGCGCCACGCCTGCCCCGGCTCGCACACGGGGCACTCGTCGCGCTTGTTGTGCACGACGAGCACGGGCACGCGGATTTCCGACAGGCGCAGCATCGGGACCGAGAAGGCGGTCATGCGGCTCGTGCGCGTGACGCTCGACGTGAGCACGACGCCGCCCAGCTTCGACGGATCCATCCCGGATGCCGCGGCCGCGGCCGAGATGCTGCCCAGGCTCGTGCCCACGAGCCACACGGGCTTGCCGTAGTCGGCCGCGAGCTTCGCGGCGACCGCGCGGACGTCGGTCACGTGGTCGTCGGTGGCGCGGTACTGCGCGTCCAGCTCGGGGCGGTCGGTGGGCTTCCCGAGCAGCGCCACGTTGTATCCCGCGCCGGCGAAATCGTCGCGCGAGCGGATGAGGAAATTCTGCGAGTGCGGCGCCCCGTCACGGTAGCCGATGCCGCCCCCGCCGCCCGGAATGAGGAGCAGTGTCGCCTTCGCCTCGGGCCGCTCCATCATCCAGTAGCTCAGGGTCACCCCCGGGCGCGTCGGGAGCGTCACGAGGCGGTCGCCCGCGTGGCAGGCGGCGGAAAAAGCCGCCACGACGAAGACGAGGGCGCGAAGCATCCGGCGAAGCTTACTCGAGGGGCGGGGGCTCGGTGCGCCAGCGCAGGGCCTGCATGCGCACCACGTCGGGAAGCGAGCCGGTCTTGTCGTGGCAGGCGCGAAGCCACCGGCTGTCGTTCTCCTCGCGCGCGGCGAGCGCCGCGAGCGCCATGAGCGGCACCGCGGTCCCGAGCTCGGCCGCGTAGGGCGCCAGGCGCTCGAGCGTCTCGAGGATGTCGTCGCGCAGGCGCACGTGGCGCGTGCGGAAGGGATCCACGAGCTCGCCGTCGAAGCCGAAGCGCGCCGCCTGGAAGCGGTTGTAGTTGTACACGCGGTAGACGGGCTCCACGGGAACGGAGCGGCGGTTCCTCAGGAGCTCCGCGGCCAGGGTCTGCGCGTAGGCGGCCAGCTGCGCCGCGAGGTCCACGGTGAGCGGCGTATCGCACACGCGGATCTCCACCGTGCCGTACTCGGGCTTCGGGCGGATGTCCCAGTAGAAGTCCTTCATGCTCGCGACGATGCCGTAGCTCTTCATCTCGTCGAAGTAGCGCCCGAACTCCTCCCACGTGGTCACCGCCGGCATCTGCCCCGAGAGCGGGAAGGCCGAGACCGCGTGCAGGCGCGAAGTCTCGAACGACGTGTCCTCGCCCTGCGAGAAGGGCGAGGAGGCCGAGAGCGCGATGAAGTGCGGGATGAGCGGGGCGAGGTGGTGCGTGAGGTAGACCGCATCGTCGCCGGACTCCACCCCCACGTGGATGTGCTGCCCGAAGACCGTGAACTGCTTCGCGAGGTAGCCGTAGAGCGACGAGACCCGCTGGAAGCGCTCGGTGGGGAAGATGCGCCGCTCGGTCCACTTGTGGAAGGGATG
>DATBEA010000284.1:0-2005 GCA_036276215.1 Usitatibacter sp. | reverse complement strand
CCGGCTCCACGCTCCAGTGCGCCGCGCCGCGGCCGGTCACGCCCGCGCGCCAGCCGGCAGGCAAGCCGCCCGCGGTGTCCGAATCGAAATTGAAGGCCTGCGCGCCGAGGGTGAGCCCCGCCGCTAAGCCGATCGCGATCTTGTCCATGATGCCCTCCGTCCGTTGAACGAGCGAACGCCGCAGGATTGGACGGGGCACCGTCTTGGCGGGAAGAAAATCCCGGGGGCCTGTACCCCCGCACCCACATTACTCCAGAATGATCGTTTTCGTCACCCGGAGGCCGCCATGAATCCCAATCCCGTGAACTGGTTCGAGATCTATGTCCAGGACATGGATCGCGCCCGCAAATTCTACGAAGCCGTGTTCCAGGCGAAGCTCGAGAAGCTCGACTCCGGCGACATCGACATGTGGGCATTCCCAATGTCGCCGGATGCCATGGGCAGCGGCGGCTCGCTGGTTTACATGAAGGGCTTTCCGCAAGGCAGCGGCAATACGATCGTCTACTTCCGCTGCGACGATTGCGCGGTCGAGGAATCCCGCGTCGTGAAGGCGGGCGGCAAGGTCCACAAGACCAAGTTTCCCATCGGCCAATACGGTTTCATCTCGCTCGTCGTGGATACCGAGGCGACGATGATCGGGCTGCATTCGCGGAAGTGAGATAATTTCGCCCGCAGCGCCCCGGTAGCTCAGTGGATAGAGCAGCCCCCTCCTAAGGGGCAGGTCGCACGTTCGATTCGTGTTCGGGGCGCCACCTCACTCGCCAAGCGCCCGGCGCACGTGAACCAGGCGCTGCCCCATCGTGAACACGATGACCCCGACGAAGACCCACGTCCAGAGCACGAGGCGCTCCTGGTCGAGGATCATGAGCGAGAGGCAGATGAAGGCCTCGGTCCTTTCGCCCAGCCCCGGCGCGTAGTGGAAGGACTTGGCCGAGGTGTTGCGCAACGCCGCCCCGATCGAGAGAAAGAGCGACATCGCGACGGCGATGACGCCGGCGAGGATCACCATCTCGAATCGCGCGTCCGGATGCAGCCATGCCAGCGCTGCGATCACGGAGAGCTCGACCACCCGATCGAACGTGATGTCGTGGATGGCGCCGAGCGGGGTCGCGCTCGTGAGCCGTGCCAGCGTGCCGTCGGCCGCATCGATGAGGCCCGAGAGCCACAGCACCGCGAAGCCCGCCACGGGATGCCCGGCGGCCACCATCGCCGCCGCGGCCAGGCCGACGAGCATTCCGGCCACGGTGAGCGCATTGGCGCCGACGCCCATGCGAAGGCATGCCCCGGCGATCGCGTCGAGGGCGGGCTGCACGAATCGGCGAGCCTTGGTGTCGAGCACAGAACGATGATACGTCGTTACTTCACGGCCTCGAGGACGTGATGGGCGCCCTTCTCGCCGATGAGGACTGCCGCGGCGTTGGTGTTGGTGGACACCATTTCCGGCATCGCCGACGCATCGATCACGCGCAGGCTCTCGACCCCTCGCACGCGAAGCGCCGGGTCGAGGACCGAGCGCTCGTCGCTCCCCATGCGGCAAGTACCGGCAGGGTGGAAGACCGTGCTTCCCTTCTCGCGCGCGAAGTCGAGTAAGGCGGCATCGGTATGGGTCTCCGGACCCGGAAGCACCTCCGCCTCCACGAAGCCCTTGAACGCGGGCTGGGCGTAGATCTCCCGCAGCATCTTCAATCCGGCAACGATTGTCTTGCGGTCGAGCTCGTCGGCCAAGTAGTTCGTGTCGATGCGCGGAGGCGCGAGCGGATCGGGCGTGGCGATCATGACGCTGCCCTTGGAACGCGGACGGCATTGCGCCGCCGAGGCGGTAAAGCCCGAGTAGCGATGCAGCGGCGTGCCGGGCTTGTCCACGGAGAGCGGCATCACGTTGAACAAGATGTCGGCGCGCGAATCGGGCGCGTGCTCCGTCTTTCCGAGGCCACCGACCTGCCCCGCGCCCACGGTGAGCGGACCCGAATCGCGCAGCAGCCACTGCAGGCCCATGGAGGCGAGC
>DATBEA010000283.1:0-3979 GCA_036276215.1 Usitatibacter sp. | reverse complement strand
AGGATTCGCGGGTCGGCCACCAGGGCGCGCGCGATGAGCAGCCGCTGGCGCTGGCCGCCGGATAGCGTGCTGAGTCCCTCGCCCACCACGGTGTAGAGGCCCATCGGCATCGCCTCGATGTCGCGCGCGAGCCCGGCGCGGCGCGCGGCTTCCGACGCCGTTTCCACGCTGATCGGGTGCGCCCCGGCGATGTTCGAGAGCAGGTCGCCTCCCCAGAGCTTGCCGCCCTGCAGCACGGTGCCGATGCGCCGGCGCAGGTGCCCCAGGTCCAGGCGCTTCAGGTTCTTCCCGTCGTAGCGGATGGCGCCGATGTTCGGCGTCTCGAATCCCAGGAGCAGGCGGATCAGCGTGGACTTGCCCGACCCGCTCGCGCCCACGATCGCCACGAATTCGCCCGGCGCGATCGAGAGGTCCACGTCCTCGAGCACGACAGGTCCCTCCGCGTAAGCGAAGCTCACCTTCTCCAGCTCGATGGCGCCCGTGGGCTCGTGGCGCTCGTTGCCTTCGCCCGCGCCCTCGGGCGCCGTCTCGAGGATCGGGCGCGCGCGGTCCCACACGGGCTTCAGGTTCACGAGGTCCAGGAGCGTGGAGACGATCGCGTAGACGCCGCCCAGCAGCGAGAAGAGCGCCGCGTGGAAGGCGACGAAATCGCCCGTCGAAAGGGGCATCGTCGCCGAGAGCCGCCACGCGAGCCAGAGCACGAGGACGGTGGCCCCGGGCTGCAGCAGGTTCAGGGCGACCGATTCCCAGTTGGCGAGGCGCGCGCTCACGCCGTTGAGGCTGCGGAACTCGTCGTACCTCGCGTACCAGCGCTCGAGCGCGCGCGACTCGGCCGCGCAGGCGCGCAGCTTGGCGATGGCCGAGAAGACCTCGAACTGCATCGCCGAGAGCTTGCCGTCCATCGCCTCGAGCTGCGGCCCCACGCGCAGCCTCGCGAGGCCGAAGAGGACCGACACGCCCACCACGATCACCGCGATCGACGAGGCGGCGAGGGTGAGCGGCCGGCTGTACATCAGCATGAGGCCCAGGTTCGAGAAGAGGAAGAGCGAGGTCACGAAGGACCCGATGGTCGAGGCGGTGAGCGTGCGCTGGATGGTGTTCACCGAGCCCATGCGCATCGCGAGGTCGCCGCTGGAGAAGTCGCGGAAGAACTTCGCGGGTGCGCTCACGACGCGGTCGACGAGCGCCGCCTGCACCGCCACGCCCACGCGCGACTCGAACCGCATGATGGCGAAGGCGCGCAGCATCTCGAGCGCGATGAGCGCCACTCCCGCGACGGCGAGGGCCGCGATGACGGCCTGCACCGAGCCCATGGCGCCCTCGGGGATCGCGTGGTCGATGAGCCAGCCGGTGGCGAGCGGAGTGAAGAGCCCGACCACGCCCGCGGCGAACCCCGCCACGAGGAGGAGTCCCAGGTCGCCCGAGCCGTGCGTCGCGGCGAAACGCAGCAGGTCGCGGGCACGCAGCGCGCGCGGCGCGAACCGGCGGTGGAAGGCGAAGGCGAAGGGCGCCAGGCGCGCGGCGATCTCTTCGTCCACGCGCCATTGCACCACGCGGCCCGCGTCGTCGAGGGCGCGCAGCCAGTAGTGTCCCAGCCGAGGCACGAGCGCGACCCAGCCCGTGCCCTCGGCGAGCGACGGATTCGGGATCGCGGGCGTGGGGCCGCGCGGCGAGCGGCGGCGCTCCTCGACGCGCGCGATCATGATGCCGCCCGCCTGGCGCCACCACCGCGCGTCCAGCAGCACGCGGCGCGATCTCATGCCCGCGCCGGTAGCCATCGCCTCGACGGAGTCGGCGGCCTCGGCCAGGTCCCCGCGCGCTTCGGGGGCCTTGCCCGTGGCGAGCTCCCATGCGGCCTCGAGCGTCGTGCGCTTGAGCGACAGCCCCGGATCAGGCATCGGCGGCCTCCGAGGCGACCAGCTCCGCGAAGCGGCCGTTGCGCGCCTTCAGCTCCTCGTAGCGGCCGCGCTCGACCACGCGGCCCCGGTCGAGCACGAGGATCTCGTCGGCGTCGCGCACGGTGGAAAGGCGGTGTGCCACCACGAGGCACGTCACGTGCCGGCGCCGCAGGTTCGCCTCGACCTGGGCTTCGGTCGCCGGGTCCAGCGCGCTGGTGGCCTCGTCGAGGATCAGCACCGCGGGCGAGCGCGCCAGCGCGCGCGCGATCTCCACGCGCTGGCGCTGGCCGCCCGAAAGGTTGCGCGCGCCCTCCTGGAGCTGCGCGTCCAGCCCGCCCGGGCGCAGCATGATGTCGGCCTCGACCGCCGCGTCGCGCAGCGCCTGGCGCAGCGCCGGCTCCTCGGCGGGCTCCCACATCGTGAGGTTCTCGCGAACGGTGCCCTCGAAGAGGGCCACGTCCTGGTCCACGTACGCGAGCGAGCCGGCGAGGTGCGCGCGCTCGTACATGCCGCGCGAAGCGCCATCGAAGAGGATCTCGCCGCTCCAGGGCTTGTAGAGGCCGGCCGCAAGCCGCGCGACGGTGGACTTGCCCGATCCTGAGGCGCCCACGAGCGCCACGCGGCCCCCGGGGCGCAGGGTGAGCGAGAAGCCCTCGATGAGCGGCGGCTCTCCGCGGCTGTAGCCGAAGGTCACGTCGCGGAATTCCACCGCGCCCGCGAGCCTCGGCGCCGGCGGCGGAGCGGGAGCGTCCAGCCCGACCTCCACGCCTTCCTCCCGGTCGTGGTGGCGCACATCGTCCAATCGCGCGAGGTCGCCGCGAAGGGCCTGGAGCCTTTGCGTGTGCGCGAAGAGCGAGTGCACGGGTGCCGTGAATCCGGCGAGCAGCACCTGGAAGGCGACGAGCTCGCCCACCGTCATCGTGCCCTGCATGATGAGCGCCGAGCCCAGCCCGAGCACCGAGAGCTGCGCCACCAGTCCCATCAGGGCCGGCATCTGGCCCAGGGTCATGAGGTAGCGCTGCGCGCGGATGGAGGCGTTCACGAACTGGACCTGCAGCCCGATCCACTTGAGGAAGAGCGCGGCTTCCTGGCCGCCCGCCTTGATGCTCTCGATGTTGGAGAGCCCGCCCGTGGCGGCCGCGGAGAGCTTGCCCGCCTGCACCGAGAGCTCCTGGGAGATCTCGGCGGTGCGCCACGCGAGCGCGCGCCACGCGAGGAGCTCCACCGCGAGGCACGCCACCACGACGAAGGCGAGGCCCGCGTCCATGCGCGCCATGAGGATGAGGAAGAAGCTCGCGGTGACCAGCTCGAGCGCGAGGCGCGCGAGGTCCGCGGAAATCGTCTCGGCCACGCGCTCGTTCAGGTCCACGCGCGCGGCGATCTCGCCGGGGGAGCGCTGCGAGTAGAAGGTCATCGGGAGCGCGAGCGCGTGCGCGAAGAAGGCGCGCGCCGAGCCGCGCGCCGCGCGCCCGAAAGTGTTCATGAGCAGGCGTGCCTGCAGCGAGACGAGGAGCGAGCGCGCGAGCGCCGCGATCACGAACCCCGCGAGGAGCGGCACGGCGATGCCCGCAACGTGCGCGACCAGCACCTCGTCCACGAAGCGGCCCAGGAGCCACGGCATCACGAGGCCCGGGATCACGAGCATGAGGCCCAGGGCGAAGGCGCCCGCCACCGCGAGGCGGAAGCCCGCGAGGTACTCGCGAAGCGATCGCGCCACCGACGGGCGCTCGCCGCCGCGCTCGAAGTCGGGGCCGGGCTCGAAGGTGAGCACCACGCCCGTGAAGGCCTGGTCGAACTCGGCGGCGTCCACGCTGCGCCGGCCGCGCGCGGGATCGTTCAGCCACGCACGGCCGCGCTCGAAGCCCTCGAGCACCACGAAGTGGTTGAAGTTCCAGAAGACGATCGCCGGCAAGGGAAGGCTGGCCAGCTCGCGCGGCTCCTTCTTGAAGCCGCGAGCCACCATGCCGTGCGCGCGCGCGGCGCGCAGCAACCCGCCCGCCTTGCTGCCGTCGCGCGAGACGCCGCAATCGACGCGCATCTGCTCGAGCGGGACGTAGCGGCCGTGGTAGGCGAGGATCATC
>DATBEA010000282.1:0-7501 GCA_036276215.1 Usitatibacter sp. | reverse complement strand
CGCCCCCGTGATCGCGAGGAGCACGGAGCCCAGCACGAGGAAGGACGCGACGCCATGGGCGCTCACGAAGTAAAACGCGTACGAAGGGTCGAGCGCCCGAAGCACCTGGGGCGCGCGGAAGATGTTCCACGCTCCGCACGCGGCGATCGCGACGAACCATGCCGCGCACACGGGACCGAAGAGCAGGCCCACGATGCCCGTCCCGTAACGCTGCAGCATGAACAGGGCGACGAGGATACCCGCCGAGAGAGGCACCACGTAGGCCTTGAGCGCCTGGGTGCCCACTTCGAGCCCTTCCACGGCCGAAAGCACCGAGATCGCCGGCGTGAGGACCGCGTCGCCATAGAAGAGCGCCGCCCCGAACACGCCGATCAGGAGGAGCGAGGACGCGAGCCGCGGCCGGTCGCGAACCGCGTGGGCGGCGAGCGCGAGCAGCGCCATGATGCCGCCCTCGCCGCGGTTGCTCGCGCGCAGCACGAGCGTCACGTACTTGAGCGACACCACGATCATCAGTGTCCAGAAGATCGCCGAGACCCCGCCCAGGATGTTCCCGGGGGAGAGCGCGAGTCCGTACTCGGGGTTGAACGTCTCCTTGACCGCGTACAGGGGGCTCGTCCCGATGTCGCCGTACACCACGCCCAGGGCGAGGAGAGCGAGGGCGGCCGTGCCCCGGCGGGGCACCGGCGGGGGTTCGGCGGCGGCATCCGGCGCCGGACAAGCGAGGATCGACATGGGTGCGCATCTTGCGGCCGCCGGCCCGCGTGTTCGCTTCCCGCACCCGTTTTCTTTACGCGCCCTTTACGGCCCGCTGCGATACATTAGTTCATGTCCGCCAAACCCCGATGGGTGGGATACGCATGGGCCGGCGCGGCGAGCGGCGCGTGCACGCTCGCCGGCTTCGCGATGGTCCCCCGCTTCGACTTGGTGAACGTCGCGATGATCTACCTCCTCGCGGTGGTCGTGGTGGCCTTGCGCGAAAGCCGCGGGGCCGCGGTGGCCACCTCGATCGCGAGCGTGGCGCTCCTTGATTTCTTCTTCGTGCCGCCGCAGGGCGCTTTCACGGTGGACGACATCCAGTATCTCCTCACGTTTGCCATCATGCTTGCCGTGGCGATCATCATTTCGGGGCTCACGCGCAGCGTGCGCGAGCAGGCCCGCGCCCAGGCCACCCTCGAGCTCGAGGCCGAGACCGAACGCATCCGCAGCGCCCTGCTCGCTTCGATTTCCCACGACCTGCGTACGCCGCTCGCGGTGATGACGGGCGCCTCGTCGAGCCTTGCGCAGCGCGGCGAGCGCCTGGACGAAAGCGAGCGGCGCGAGCTTGCGCGCAGCGTCTACGAGCAGGCCCGCGAAATGGGCGACCGCGTGGCCAAGGTGCTCCAGATGACCCGTCTCGAAACGGGCGCCATGGCTCTCTCGCTCGATTGGGTATCGCTTCCAGAGCTTGCCGCCACCGTCCTCGACCGGCTCGCCGAGCGGCTCGCGGGGCATCGAGTGATGGTCGAGTGGCCCTCGGACCTTCCGCTGGTGCACGTGGATGCGGTGCTCGTCGAGCAGGTGCTGATGAACCTCCTCGACAATGCGGCGAGGCACACGGCGCCCGGGACCGTGGTTCGTCTGCGAGCGCAACTGCGGCAGTCGGACATCGTGATATCGGTCGAGGATTTCGGCAATGGCATTCCCGAGGGGGACGTGGAGCGCGTCTTCGCCAAGTTCCACCATGGTGTCGCGGCCGGGACGCCGGGCGGCATGGGCCTGGGGCTCGCGATCGCGCGTGCGATCGTGCGGCTGCACCGCGGCGAGGCGTGGGCCGAGAGGATGCCCGGCGGCGGCACGGCGTTCCGCTTCACCATTCTCCGCGAGACGGTGCCGGTGGCGCCGGCCGAGCCCGTGGAAGCGTGACGTGAACGCGACGCGCGGCACGATCCTCGTGGTCGAGGACGAGCCCGAGATCCGGCGGTTCCTGCGCTCCTCGCTGGGCTCGGAGGGCTATCGCGTGGTCGAATCGGCGACGGGGCGCCGCGGCGCGATCGACGCGGGAAGCCACAAGCCCGACCTCGCGATCGTCGACCTCGGGCTTCCGGACATGGACGGGGTGGAGATCATCCGCCGCATCCGCGAGTGGTCGGGAATGCCGATCCTGGTGCTCTCGGCCCGCACCCACGAGCGCTCCAAGATCGAGGCGCTCGACGCGGGCGCGGACGATTACGTGACCAAGCCCTTCGGCATCGGCGAGCTCTTTGCGCGGGTCCGGGCCGCGATGCGGCACAAGGTGAGGCCAGGCCACGGAACCCTCGCCATCTCGCTGGGCGCCAGCAAGGTGGATCTCGAAACGCGCCGCGTGATCCGCGACGGCGCCGAGGTGCGCCTCACGCCGATCGAGCTGAAGTTGCTGGGTTGCCTTGCGCGCCACCTGGGCATGGTGGTGACCCACCGGACGCTGCTCCAGGAGGTCTGGGGCCCGAACCATGCCGCGGACACCCATTACTTGCGCATCTACATGAAGCAGCTGCGCGAGAAACTGGAGCCCGACCCTGTGCGACCGCGCTACCTCCTCACCGAGACGGGAGTCGGATACCGCCTCGTCGCGGACGAGGATCCCTAGGCGCTGACCCGCCGCGCCCCGCTCGCCTCGCGCTGGAAGAACTCGCCGAAGACCGCCACCGCGCGATCGATCGCCGCGGCATCGACGTCCAGGTGCGTCACCAGGCGAAGCTTGGGCGACACGAGCGCGACCACGCCGTTCTTCTCGAGGTGCGCCTTGAGGCCGGCGACGGACTCCTTGGGAATCGCGGCGAACACCATGTTCGTCTGCACGGGATCGACCTTGAGGCCCAGCGCGGCGAGTCCCTTCGCGAGGCGCTCGGCGTTGGCATGGTCGTCGGCGAGGCGATCGACGTTGTGCTCGAGGGCGTAGAGCCCCGCGGCGGCGAGGATGCCCACCTGGCGCATGGTCCCGCCCAGCATCTTGCGCACGCGGCGGGCGCGATCGACCAGGTCCTTGCGGCCCACGAGCACCGTTCCCGCGGGAGTGCCGAGCCCCTTGGAAAGGCAAACCGAGACCGTATCGAACCCGGCGCAGAGATCCTTCACGGGCATGCCGAGCTTCACGGACGCATTGAAGACACGCGCGCCGTCCAGGTGCGTCGAGAGGTTGCGGCGCTTCGCGAGCGCGAGGACCTCCGCCATGTACTGGCGCGTGAGGACCTTGCCGCCGATGGTGTTCTCGAGGGCGATGAGCTTCGTGATCGCGAAATGCGAGTCGTCGGGCTTGATGGCGGCCTCGATATCGGCCAGGTCGATCGTGCCATCGGGACGGTTCTGGATCGGCTGGGGCTGGATCGAGCCCAGCACCGCCGCCCCACCCGCCTCGTAGCGATAGGTGTGCGCCTCCTGGCCCACGATCAGCTCCTCGCCGCGCTGGCAATGGGCCATCACCGCCGCGAGATTGGATTGCGTGCCCGAGGGGAAGAAGAGCCCGGCCTGCATGCCGAAGCGCGCGGCGGCCACCTCCTGGAGCTTGTTGACCGTGGGATCGTCGCCGAAGACGTCGTCGCCGACGGCGGCTTGCGCCATGGCCGCGCGCATGGCGGGCGGGGGCTGGGTGACGGTGTCGCTGCGAAGGTCGATCATCTCAGGCTCTCGTTGAATTTCTCGAGCGCGGCCGAGCCGGGGCAGAGCTCGCGCTCGCCCAGCTGGTTCAGCGGCTGCGCGACGGTGTTGAGCGCCCCGTGCAGGTCGCGCGGCGCGTGGTTCACGTAGAGCAGGCCCGTCACGATCTCGCCGATGGCGTAGCGCTGCTGCACGTAGGTCATGGCGGCGATGCGGTCGGCGGGATCGTAGCCCTGGTGGAGCTTCCTCAGCACGATGGTCGAGCCGTCGTGCTGCTGCACCGCCTGCACCGTCCCCGGCTCGTACTGGGTCGTGATCTCCTTGTGGAACGTCATGACGTCGAGGGAGTTCACGGCTTCATTGTGCTCGCGCACGTAGTCGTAGCTCTTGGTCGAGCCGTCGTGGTTGTTGAACGCGACGCAAGGCGAGATCACGTCGAGGAAGGCCGCGCCCTCGTGGGTGAGCGCGCCCTTGATGAGGGGCACGAGCTGCGTCTTGTCCCCGGAAAAGCTCCTCGCGACATAGGTCGCGCCCAGCTGCAGCGCCATCAGCACGAGGTCGATTCCCTCGTCGGTGTTGACCGCGCCGCGCTTGGCCTTGGAGCCGCGGTCGGCGGTGGCCGAGAACTGTCCCTTGGTGAGGCCGTAGACGCCGTTGTTCTCGACGATGTACGTCATGTTCACGCCGCGGCGCATGATGTGGGCGAACTGCCCCAGGCCGATGGAGGCCGAGTCGCCGTCGCCCGAGACGCCCAGGTAGATCAGGTCGCGGTTGGCGAGGTTGGCGCCCGTGAGGACCGAGGGCATGCGGCCGTGCACGCTGTTGAAGCCGTGGGACTTGTCGAGGAAGTAGGTCGGCGTCTTCGACGAGCAGCCGATGCCCGAGAGCTTGGCCACGCGGTGCGGCTGGATGGCGAGCTCCCAGCATGCCTGGATGATCGCCGCGCTGATGGAATCGTGCCCGCAGCCCGCGCAGAGCGTCGACACCGTGCCCTCGTAGTCGCGGTGCGTGAGGCCGAGCGTGTTCTTCGGCAGGTCCGGGTGGTGCAGCTTGGGCTTGGCGAGATAGGTCATTTCACTCCCCGGTCGCGGCGGTGCGCTTGATCGGCAGCACGTTGAAGGTCGAGAGGCGCTGCGCGATCGAGCCGTGGATGAAGCGCGCGGTGATGGGCGTGCCGTCGTAGTGCAGCACGGGCGTGAGCTTTTCCCCCGGGAGCATCGCCTCGGCCACGAGCAGCGTGCGCAGCTGCCCGTCGCGATTCTGCTCCACCACGAAGACGTGGTCGTGGGAGGCGACGAAGTCGATCACCTCGTCCTGGAACGGGAACGAGCGCACCCGCAGCGAATCCACCTGCATCGACTCGTCCTCGAGCAGCGCCAGGGCCTCGTCCATCGCCGGCGCGGTCGAGCCGTAGTAGATCACGCCGAAGCGCGAGCCCTTGCCGGACTTCCGGGCCACCGGCTTCGGGGTGTAGTCCTTGGCGGTCTCGAACTTCTTCAGCAGCCGCTGCATGTTGTCCACGTAGGCGCTGCCCTCCTCCGTGTAGCGCGCGTAACGGTCACGGCTCGTGCCGCGCGTGAAGAAGGAGCCGCGCTTGGGGTGCGCCCCGGGATAGGTGCGCCATGCGATGCCGTCCGCGTCCACGTCGAGGTAGCGGCCGAATCGCTTGCCCGCCTCGAGGTCCGCGTACGAGAGCACCTTGCCGCGGTCGTAGCGGTATGCGTCGTCCCACTGGAGGGGCTCGCACAGGCGCTCGTTCATGCCGATGTCCAGGTCCAGGAGCACGAAGACCGGCGTCTGGAGCCGGTCGGCGAGGTCGAAGGCCTGGGCGGCCATCTCGAAGGCCTCCTTCGGGTCCTCGGGGAAGAGGAGCACGTGCTTGGTGTCGCCGTGGGATGCGTAGGCGCACGAAAGCACGTCCGACTGCTGGGTGCGCGTGGGCATGCCCGTGGACGGGCCGGCCCGCTGCACGTCGAAGATCACCGCCGGGATCTCGGCGAAGTACGCGAGCCCGAGGAACTCCTGCATGAGCGAGATCCCCGGTCCGGACGTGCACGTGAAGGCGCGCGCCCCGTTCCAGGCGGCCCCGATCACCATGCCGATGGAAGCGAGCTCGTCTTCGGCCTGGACGACGGCGTAGCGGCCCTTGCCCGAATCCGGGTCGGTGCGGAACTTGCGGCAATGCCGCGAGAAAGCCTCGGCCATCGAGGAGGACGGCGTGATGGGATACCACGCGGCGACCGTCGCGCCGCCGTAGACGCATCCCAGCGCCGCGGCGCTGTTGCCCTCGAGGAAGACCCGGTTCCCGGCCTGGGTAGAGCGCGCCACCTTGAGGGATATCGCGGGAAGGCGCTCGCGCGCGTAATCGCGGCCCATGTGCAGCGCCTTCACGTTGGGCTCGAGGAGCTTCTCCTTGCCCTTGTACTGCTCGCCGATCAGCCGCTCGACCTCGGACAGCTCGATCCCCAGGAGCTGCGCGAGCGCTCCCACGTAGATGATGTTCTTGAAGAGCTGGCGTTGCCTCGGGTCCGAGTACGCCGCGTTGCAGATCTCCATCAACGGCATGCCGATCACGTTCACGTCGTCGCGGAACTTGTCCGGCGGAAGCGGCTTGGTGGAGTCGTAGAAGAGGTAGCCGCCCGGCTCGATCTCGGCCACGTCCTTCTCCCAGGTCTGCGGGTTCATGGCGACCATGAGGTCCACGCCGCCGCGCCGGCCCAGCCAGCCGCGATCGGACACGCGCACCTCGTACCACGTGGGCAGGCCCTGGATGTTCGACGGAAAGATGTTGCGCGGGCTCACCGGCACGCCCATGCGCAGGATCGACTTGGCGAAGAGCGTATTGGCCGAGGCCGAGCCCGAGCCGTTGACGTTTGCGAACTTGACGACGAAATCGTTGACCGCCGAGATGGCCTTCATCGGTCGAGGGTAGCTCCCCGAGACAATTACGCCCAAGTTTAACCCGGGAGGAGTCCGCGCAGCGAGCCGGGACGGCCCGGCAGGGCCGGGGCGGCCCGCGGCGCCGCCCACAGCGCGATGGCGAGCGGCAAGGTGAAGAGCACCGCGATGAGCGGCAGCTTCACGCTGTTGGGCCACTTGATCACCACCCGCATCGCCGGGGCGAGGATCCACCTCATGCTAGAAGAGCTCGACCTTCTTCTCGTCGGCCGCCGGGTCCTCGCCGCGGGGGGTGGCGCCCAGCTGGTCGAGGTTCGCGGCCGCGGCGTCCGCCCCGTCGCGCTCGGCCATCTTCGGGCGGAAGGCGCTCTCCGAGTAGGCCCTCACGGCGCGATAGAGGTCCTTCTGCAGCAGGGCCCGCGTCTCGTGCGAGAGGAGCGCCAGCGACTCGGCGGCGGCGCCCAGCGCGGGCTTGTGCACGCGCTCGAGCTTCTGGCGCGTGATGTCCTGGAACTGCATCGCGACGATGATCTGGTTGATGTCCTTCTGGATCTCCACCGACAGGTCGTTGATGCGCTGCAGGGCCTTCTCGATCTGGCGCGTCTGCTCGATGGTGGCCTCGTTCAGCGTGTCGATCTCCTTGCGCGCCACATCGACCGCGCGCCGCGCCGCCTCCGCCACCTGGGTGGTGCGCTTGTTGCCGGTGCGCACCTCGTCCCCGATGGCGTCCAGCCCCTGGCGGGTCTTGCGCGTGAGCTCGTGCGCCTCGCCGCTGATGGCGCGGATGCGGTCGGTCATCTCGACGAAGTCCTGGGACTTCAACGAACCCGAGGTCATCTTCACGGAGCTGTCGAGCGCGATGCGCGCGATCTGCGAAGCCATGTTGCGCAGCCCGTCGATGGTGACTTCCATCACGCGCGCGTGCTCTTGCACCCGCTTCTGCAGCTCCGCGATCTCAGCGGCCGCCTCGGAGAAGCGCGTCATGTGAGAG
>DATBEA010000281.1:0-1917 GCA_036276215.1 Usitatibacter sp. | reverse complement strand
GTGAAAAAGGGCTCTGACCCCTTTTAACGCTCCAATTTCGCGGCCAACGCCACGTGGTCGGAGAGGCGCGACCACTGGGAGCCGACGTGGCGCTCGACGCCGAGGACGTTGAGATCGCGCACGTAGATGCGATCCAGGGTGAAGACGGGCATCTGGGCGGGGTAGCTCTTGGCCGGCTTGCCTTCCTTCTTCTCGAAGACCTCGACCAAGCCCAGCTCGTCCTCTAGGAAGTTGCTCGCGCGGCGATGCCAGTCGTTGAAATCGCCGGCCACGATGAGCGGGCCTTTCTTCGGGACCGCGGCGCGGATGCGCTCGCAGAGCCACTCCAGCTGGAAGCGCCGGCTGCGCGCCCAGAGCCCCAGGTGCACGTTGATGCAGTGCAGCGGTTCCTTCCACCCCTCCACCTGCACTTCGCAATGCAGGAGCCCCCGGCTCTCGAGGGGATGGTGCGAGACGTCGATGTTCTCCCACGAGGGGATCGGGTGGCGGCTCACGACGGCGTTGCCGTGGTGGCCATCCTGGTACACGGCGTTCATGCCGTAGACCGAATGGCACCCCTCGTTGGTGAGGAACTCGTGCTGGCCGGTCTCGGGCCAGGCCATGTGGCGCCGCGAGTTGGTGTCGTGCTTGCCCTGCACTTCCTGGAGGAACGCCACGTCGGCCTCGAGCGCCTTCAGCCGGTCGCGGATCTCGTGCAGGACGAGGCGCCGGTTGAACTGCGAGAGCCCCTTGTGGATGTTGTACGTGACGACGGTAAGCGGCTTGGCGCGCGGCATCTCTAGGCTTTCTTCTTCCCGGGAAGCATCAGCAAGGCCTTGCGGTTGCTCCAGGAAAAGACCCGTTCCGCCGCCTCGGCCCACGGCAGCCATTGCGCCGACAGGTGCTCGCGCGGCGCGACCTTGACCGGCACGGGCCCGGGCAGCTCCAGCCCGAAGACGTGCTCGGTATTGTGCGTGACGCCCTCGGCATACCGGTGGCGCCATACGGGATAGATTTCGTAGACGTTGCGCAAGTTCCAGTCCTCGAGGCGATAGCGGCGGGCATCGATGCCGGTTTCCTCTCCCACTTCCCGGATCGCGGTGTCCAGGAGCGATTCGCCCTCGTCCTGGCTTCCGGTGACCGACTGCCAGAATCCCGGGCGGTCCGCCCGCTCCAGGAGGAGCACGTCCAGCGCGGCCGTGTAGATCACGACCAGCGTGGAGACCGGGATCTTGGCCGTCACGCCACGCGCATGCGCGAGGTGACCTCGCCGCCGTCCTGGAACCAGGCGTGCGGCATGTCGCGAGTCAGGTGCTGCGCGATCGCGGTGCCGGAGGCATCCACGGCGATCATCCCCACGTCGGCGTCGAAGTCGCGACGCAGGCGGTCGAGCACCTCCGCCACGGCGCGTGCCACGGGTGCGCCGCGCTCCATGGCGTCCGAGATCGCGCGCCCGGCGAGCGCGCGCATCACGTACTCGCCGGTTCCCGTGGCGGAAGCGGCCACGTATTGCGAGGCGTAGTTGCCGGCGCCCGCGAGCGGCGAGTCGCCCACTCGGCCCACGAGCTTCATCGTGACCCCGCCCGTGGAGGTCGCCGCGGCGAGGACGCCGGCCTGGTCGACCGCGACGGCACCCACGGTCCCGCCGGCGTATTCGGGGTGGTCCTTGAGGAAGCGGCGCATCTTCAGGCTGTGCTTGCCGAGGACCTCGTCCACGCGCTTCCTCTTGTCGGCCCAGTCGGCCTTGCGCGCCGGGGTGACCGGATCGTGGTCGCCGAAGCCCATCACGCGCGCGAAGCGCTGTGCGCCGTCGCCCGCGAGCATCACGTGGTCGGTCTCCTCCATCACCTTGCGCGCCACGAGGATCGGATTCTTCACCCTTTGCAGCGCCGCCACCGCACCCACCTTCCGCTCGCGACTTTCCATGAGGCACGCGTC
>DATBEA010000280.1:0-7404 GCA_036276215.1 Usitatibacter sp. | reverse complement strand
CTCGTGGATATCCAGCGTGCCGTCCTTGTAGCGCTCGAAGAACCATTCGTTTTTCGCGTGGTACTCCTCGGGGTGCAGCACGCCCTCCTCGATCAGGAACTCGGCCCAGGCATGGTCGCTGTCGCCGTCGAGCAGCGTGTTGTCGAGGTCGAAGAGGGCGAGCTTCACGAGCGCTCCATCGGCAGCTCCTGCTGGAGCGCCTGTTTCAGGAGCGGGACCGTGATGGGCCGCCCGGTCTGGAGCGAATAGCGGTCGAGGGAATCGAGCGCCCCGATGAGCGAGCCCATGTCGCGGCGAGCGTGGGTGAGGAGGTACGCCGTGACCTCCTCGGGGATCGCGAAGCCGCGCGCCTTCGCATGCGCGGCGAGCGCGGCGCGCTTCTCCTCGTCGGTGAGCGGCAGGACGCGGTAGGTGAGGCCCGTCGCGAGCCGCGTGGCGAGGTCGCGGCGAAGCCCCACGTCGCGCGGCGCCGCGCGGGCGGCGACCAGAAGGAAATCGAAGGTGCGCTCGTTGAACGCGTTGAAGAGGCTCACCTGCTCGGCGTCCGTGAGCTGCTCGACGTCGTCCACGGCGAACACCGCCGCGCCCGCCGCATCCATGAAATCGCGCGCCGGGACGTAGCGCGCCCGCGGGGCGCCCGCCTGGGCGAAGGCCTTGAGCAGGTGGGTCTTGCCGGCGCCCGATTCGCCCCACAGGTACATGACGCGTTCGGGGGGGTCGCCGCGCACGGCAGCCTCCACGGCGTGGGCCAGCTCGGCATTGCCGCCGGGCACGAAGTTGGCGAAGGTTGGCGCGGGCGCCTGGGTGAAATCGAGGAGAAGCTGCCTCATGGTTTCCGCAGGGCCTGCGCCCCGCGGAGGATCCGGCGGCTGGCTTGGCCCGGGCGCGCTCGAGGCCGGTAGCCGGCGAGTCGCTAGACGCTGCAAATGGTATCACGCACCCCTGCCTTAGAATGGAAGCCATGGCCGCCGCAAGTCCCATCCAGATCCGCTTCGAGCGCTTCAACGGCGATATCGGCATCGCGCCCGCCAAGCCCCCGCGTTTCATCTCCCCGGAGGAAAAGCCCGCCCTGCTGGAGCGTGCGAGGAAGCTGCTGCGCGAGCGCGACGCCGTCCTGGTCGCCCACTACTACGTGCACCCCGACCTGCAGGATCTTGCGCAATCCAGCGGCGGCACGGTGTCCGACTCCCTCGAGATGGCGCGCTTCGGCCACGAGCACCCCGCCCGGACCATCGTGGTGGCCGGCGTGCGCTTCATGGGCGAGACCGCCAAGATCCTGAACCCGGAGAAGCGGGTACTCATGCCCGACCTGGCCGCCGAGTGCTCGCTCGACCTGGCCACCCCGATCGAGCCCTTCGCGCAGTTCTGCGACGAGCACCCGGACCGGGTCGTCGTCGTGTACGCGAACACGAGCGCGGCCGTGAAGGCGCGCGCGGACTGGATGGTGACTTCCTCCATCGCCGAGAAGATCGTGGGCCACCTGCATGCCGAGGGCCGCAAGATCCTCTGGGCCCCGGACAAGCACCTGGGCGCGTACGTGGAGAAGGTGACCGGCGCGGACATGCTGATGTGGAACGCGTCCTGCGTGGTGCACGACGAGTTCAAGGCGCAGCAGCTCGAGGAGCTGAAGCTCCTGCATCCGAAGGCCAAGGTGCTGGTGCACCCCGAGTCGCCCGCGAGCGTGATCGAGATGGCCGACGCGGTGGGCTCGACCACGGGGATCATCCAGGCGGCCGAGCGCCTCGGCGCTCCCGAGTACATCGTCGCGACCGACGGCGGCATCATCCACCAGATGAAGAAGCGCCTGCCGGGCGTGACCTTCATCGAGGCGCCGACCGCCGGCAAGGGCGCCACCTGCCAGAGCTGCGCCCACTGCCCCTGGATGGCGATGAACGGGCTGCACAACCTGCTGGAGACGCTCGAGGGCGCCCCCGGCCACGAGGTGCACGTCGATCCCGAGGTGGGCCGGCGCGCGAAGGTGCCCATCGAGCGGATGCTGGACTTCGCGAAGAGGGCCCTCCCGGCCTTCCAGGGCAGCGGCGACGCGTGACGGGGCCGCGGCCTGTTACGAAGTGTTGTCCCTCGATTCCCGCGGCTTTCCCGGGCGTATTCTTTGCGCGAGCGTCCTCACACCGGGAGACCTACGATGAAGCCAGCCACGCCGATCGCCATTGGGTTGCTCTTCCTCCTCGCCGGCTGCGCCGGCATCGGCGTCGAGACCATGGGCAACCTGCGCTCCCCCAACGACCATGTCGGCGCCCCGTGGCTCGTGGGCGAGCCGCGCTACCCGAAGGCCGAGCTCGCCCAGGGCGTGAACGGCTACGTGGACATCGAGGGCCGCGTGGACTGGCGAGGCGAGCTCCAGGACGTGAAGCTCACGCCCGACCGCGCGGAATCGAGCGCCTTCGCGACGGCGGTGCACGACGCCCTCCCGATGTGGCTCTTCTACACGCCGCTCGACGAGAGCTGCCAGCCCAGCGGCGAGCGCATCAAGCTGCGGGCCTGGTTCGAGGTGGAGAACGGCAAGCCGCGCTTCGCCCTCTCGCCGATTTCCCCGCAGTTCAGCGGGAAGAACCAGCCGCACCCCGTGCGCACGCGCGAGGCCATCTATCCGCACGCGGTCACGAACTACCGCTGGCACGAGGGCGCGGTGGTCTTCGCGAAGGCGACGATCGATCCGGCCGGAAACGTGGTCGACGCCGACGTGACCGCGTACCCCCGCGGCCTGCCGTGGCTCATGATGCCCTTCGAGGACCAGGCCCGAATCGCGCTCCTCGACTTCAAGTTCCCGCCCGCGTCCGCCGCGGGGTCGCGCCACTACTGCACCGACATCGTCTTCAAGGCCCAGGTCGACTGAGGCTGCGCGGCCGGCGTTGAAGGGTTGGGGAAAGGCTGCATTCTCCCCGGGGGTTCATGTAAGGTGGGCGCGGCGCTTGCGACTGATCCGCTAGCAGGCGTCGCCTGCCCCCTATCGAACGACCCTTCAAGGAGAATCGAATGAAGAACGCCACCCCCGTCAGCGCGGCCATCGCCGGCCTGATCGCCCTGGGCCTTTCCGCCGCCGCCGCCGCGGGCCCCGTGAAGCAAGCCGAGGGCACCGAGAAGTGCTTCGGAGTCGCCAAGGCCGGCCAGAACGATTGCGGCACCGCGAAGCACGCATGCGCCGCGTCGAGCAAGGCCGACAACGACGCGTCCGAGTGGAAGTACGTGGCCAAGGGCACGTGCGAGAAGATGGGCGGGAAGACCTCCGCGCCCGCCAAGAAGTAGCGAGCCCGATGAACACCCACGCGCGCTCGTTGCCCGCCACCGTCGTCCGCCTGTACACCATCGGAGCCGGCTGGGCCGATGCGGTGCAGCCGGTCTTCGCCCTCGCGGTGCGGCTCTACGTGGCGCGCGTGTTTTTCCTGTCCGGCCTCACGAAGCTGCACGACTGGAACATCACCGTGGCGCTCTTCACCAACGAGTACCACGTGCCCTTCTTCATGCCCCAGGTGGCCGCCGCGCTCGGAACCACCGCCGAGATCGGCCTGCCGGTGCTCCTCGCCCTGGGCCTCGGATCGCGCCTTGCCGCCGCCGCGCTCTTCGTCTTCAACATCGTCGCCGTGGCCTCGTACCCGGACCTCTCCGACGCGGGCCTCGTCGACCACATGCTGTGGGGCGCGCTGATGCTGGTGACGCTCGTCTACGGCCCCGGGAAAGCCTCGCTGGACTACTGGCTCGGCAGGCGCTACCTGGAGCGTGGGAACGCCCAATCCCGAGCGTAGTCCCTGCGCCTAAAAAGGGCGGGCCGCGAGGCCCGCCCAAGGCGACAGAGCCTCGCCCTTTCGCTCAGCCGCCGCCCTTCATCAGCTCGCGAAGGAAGAACTCGACCTGCTTGCGGTCGAGCTTGCCTTCGCGCTTGGTGTCCGCCTTGTCGAACATCTTCTCGACGGCCTTCATGACCTCGGCCTTCGAGACCATGCCGTCCTTGTCCGCGTCGCACATCTTCACGAACTGGCTGCCATCGAGGGACTCCTCGGCGGCATGGACCGCGGGGATCGCGAACATCGAAGCGGCGAGCGCTGCGGCCGCGAGCACTTTGTGGATCGAACGCATTGAGTAGCTCCTGGGTTGGAATGTGGGGAAAGCGTGCATAGGTCGCACGCGATCCGCGCCCCTTACACCGGCATCTGGCGAAGAACAACGCGAGCGGGTAATGTGGTTCGCGTTTCGTCCCACCAGGAGAAGCGCATGAAGACTGCCAACCCCATCCACGCGGCCATCGCCGGGCTGATCGCCCTGGGCGCCACGGCCGCCCTCGCCGCCGACGGCCCCGTGAAACAACCCGACGACACCGAGAAATGCTTCGGCGTCGCCAAGGCCGGCCAGAACGACTGCCGCAGCTCCCGCCATTCGTGCGCCGGCACGGCCAAGCAGGACAAGGACTCCGTGGACTTCAAGTACGTGCCCAAGGGGACCTGCGACAAGATGGGCGGCAAGCACTACCCGGTGGATTCCTCGAAGTAGGGCCGGATCCCGGGCTGCGGCGCCCGGGACGACCCCGCCTTTACATCCGTAGGAAAACAAGGCCTTCGCGGGGTATTTGGGCTAAAATTTCGCCTCTCGCAACTCGTCGGGCAGGCAGCGTGTCTATCCAGGGCGCACCCCTCACCTACCGCGACGCGGGCGTCGACATCGACGCCGGCGACGAGCTCGTCGAGCGCATCAAGCCGTTCGCGGCGAAGACCATGCGCCCCGAGGTGCTGGGCGGCATCGGCGGTTTCGGCGCGCTGGTCGAGGTCTCGAAGAAGTACAAGAACCCCGTCATGGTCTCGGGCACCGACGGCGTCGGCACGAAGCTGAAGCTCGCCTTCCGGATGAAGAAGCACGACACGATCGGCATCGACCTCGTGGCGATGAGCGTGAACGACATCCTCGTGTGCGGCGCCGAGCCGATCTTCTTCCTCGACTACTTCGCCTGCGGCCAGCTCGACGTGGGCGTGGCCGCCGACGTGGTGAAGGGCATCGCCAGGGGCTGCGAGCAGGCCAACTGCGCGCTCATCGGCGGCGAGACCGCCGAGATGCCCGGCATGTACGACCCCAACGAGTACGACCTCGCGGGCTTCGCCGTGGGGCTGGTCGAGAAGTCGAAGATCATCGACGGGAAGTCCATCCGCGCCGGCGACGCCATCATCGGCCTTGCCGCGAGCGGCCCGCACTCGAACGGCTACTCGCTCGTGCGCAAGGTCGTGGCCGTGAGCGGCTCGGACCTCTTCGAGTCCTTCGACAGCAAGCGCACCCTGGGCGAGGCGCTCCTCGAGCCCACGCGCATCTACGTGAAGCCGGTGCTCGCCGTGATGCAGAAGGTCGCGATCAAGGGCCTCGCGCACATCACCGGGGGCGGGCTCACGGAGAACATCCCGCGCGTCCTGCAGCTCGACGTCGCCGCGCACATCGACGTGAGCCGCTGGCCGCGGCCCGCGATCTTCGACTGGCTGCAGAAGAAGGGCCATATCGACGCGGCGGAAATGCACCGCACGTTCAACTGCGGGATCGGCATGGTCGTCATGGTCGCGGCGGCGGACGCGCGCGCCACGATCGACGCCTTCGCCGCCGAGGGCGTTGAAAGTTTCGAGATCGGCTCCATCGTTGAACGGGTGGCGGGCGCGCCGCAGGCGGTGGTCGCCTGAAGGGCGTCATCCTCATCTCGGGTCGGGGCAGCAACATGCGCTCGATCGTCGAGGCGGGGACGGGGCTCGATGTGGCGGCGGTGATCTCCAGCCGCCCAGGCGCGATGGGGCTGGAATGGGCCCGCGCCCGCGGCATCGAGACCCGGGTCGTGGACGCCCGGCAGCATGCGGCGCGCACGGAGTTCGACGCGGAGCTCGCGCGGGCTCTCGATGCGTACCAACCGCAGCTCGTCGTGCTGGCCGGTTTCATGCGCATCCTGGGCGAGGGCTTCATCGGGCGTTACCCGCGGCGGATCGTGAACATCCACCCGTCGCTGCTGCCGGCCTTCCCGGGGCTGCACACGCACCGCCGGGCGCTGGAGGCGGGCGTGAAGCTTCACGGCGCCACCGTGCACGTGGTGACCGCGGCGCTGGACGCCGGGCCCATCGTGGCGCAGGGCGCCGTGCCGGTCCTCGCCGGCGACACCGAGGAGAGCCTCGCGGCGCGAGTCCTCGAGGTGGAGCACCGCATCTATCCGCAGGCGGTGCGCTGGTTCGTGGAAGGGCGGATCGAATTCACGGGACCGGACCGCGTGCAGGTGGGCGGGACGGGAATCGCAACGGACAATGTGGTCGCACCCAGGAACGTACAGTGAAAACCAGACTCATCGCATCCCTGATCCTCGCCGCCTCCTTCGCCGCCACCGCGCAGCCCATGGAGATCACGGCCCGCTACGGCATCACCAACTCCGGCATGACCATCGGGAGCGTGAAGGAAAGCTTCGTGCGCCAGGGAGATAGCTATACCATCCAGAGCGTGACGCGCTCGGAAGGCATCCTCAAGACTTTCGTCGACGACCAGATCACGGTCGAGAGCACCGGGCGCGTGGGCGCCGCGGGCCTGCAGCCGCTCGCCTACAACGAGCACCGCACCAAGGACTCCAAGCGCGACCTCAAGAGCGAGTTCGACTGGGACAAGGGCATCATGCGCACCACGCTCCACGGCGAGAACACCGAGGTGGCGCTGCCGCGCGAGACCCAGGACCGCATCTCGATGATGTACCAGTTCGTGAACATGAAGGCGTTCGGCGACACGCTCGTCGTGCCCATGGCCGACCGCCGCAAGGTGGAGTTCTTCACCTACAAGCTGGTGGACGAGTCGAAGCTCGCCACGCCCGCGGGGGAGTTCGACACGCGCCACTACCAGCGCGTCGTGACCAACGCGAAGGACACGCGCGCCGATGTCTGGCTCGCGAAGGACCACTACAACTTTCCCGTGCGCATCGTCCTCGACGACCCGAAGGGCTTTCGCCTCGAGCAGACGATCGAAGCGCTGGACACGCGCTGACGGATGCGGGCCCGCGACCTTTTCAGACGGTATCGCGTCGCCCTCATCGCGCTGGCCCTCTCGGCCGCGGTCCATGCGGCGGTCTTCGTGGGCATGCCCTCGCGCCCCGACGGCGAGGACGACGAGCCCTCGGGCCCCACCTATAGCGCGACCCTCGACGCCCTCGCCGAAGCGCCCGCCGCCACGCCCGCCCCGGCGCCTCGTGCGCCCGCGCACCACGCGCCGGCGCACCATCCGAGGCCGCGCCCGAAGGCCCGTCCCGTCGACGTTCCCGAGCCGATCGACGCCCTCGCCGCGGCCGACCTCGCCCCGGAGATGGACTTGCCCGTGATCCAGGCCCCGCCGCCGGCCGAGCCCAAGCCCGATGTCGTGGCCATGGCGCAGTCCGCGGTCCCGGTCGCGGCGCTC
>DATBEA010000279.1:0-4748 GCA_036276215.1 Usitatibacter sp. | reverse complement strand
TTCTTCATCTACCGAACGATGACCTGGGAGAATTTCCTCAAGGCCGCCGCGCGCGCCGTGAAGACCACCGGGGTCGTGCTGCTCCTGATCGGCGTCTCGGCGATGTTCCAGTACCTGATGGCGCTCTACTCGGTCGCGGACCTGGCGGGCGACTGGCTGGGCAAGGTGTCGTCCAGCCCGTGGATGATCTTCTTCCTCATCAACGTGATCCTCTTCCTGCTCGGCACCTTCATGGACATGGCGAGCACCATGCTCATCTGCACGCCGATCTTCCTGCCCATCGCGATGCAGTACGGCATGGACCCGGTGCAGTTCGGGATGCTCATGCTCATCAACTGCGCCCTGGGACTGAATACCCCGCCCGTGGGCACGACGCAGTTCGTCGGATGCGCGATCGGGGGAATCTCCGTGGGCGAGGTGATGCGCACGATCCTGCCGTTCTACGCGGCGCTCGTCGCCGCGCTCTTCCTGGTGACCTACGTTCCGGCGTTCTCGCTCTGGCTCCCGCGCCTCGTGGGCGCGATGCACTGAATCGCGGCCTTCAGGCCCTGTCGCGGCTCGGGAGCAGCCCTTCCTTCTCGATGAAGCCGATGATGGCGTCCAGCCCCTGCCCGGTCTTGAGGTTGCTGAATACGAAGGGACGCTCGCCGCGCATCTTCCTCGTGTCCCTTTCCATCACCTCGAGCGACGCTCCCACCATCGGCGCGAGATCGATCTTGTTGATCACGAGGAGGTCCGACTTCGTGATGCCCGGGCCGCCCTTGCGCGGGATCTTGTCCCCGGCCGCCACGTCGATCACGTAGAGCGTGAGGTCGGAGAGCTCGGGGCTGAAGGTCGCCGCGAGGTTGTCGCCGCCGGACTCGATGAAGATCATCTCGAGCGACGGGAAACGCTTGTTCAACCGCGCGACCGCCTCGAGGTTGATGGAGGCGTCCTCGCGGATCGCGGTGTGCGGGCAGCCCCCGGTCTCCACCCCGAGGATGCGCTCCGGCGCGAGCGCCTCGTTCCTCACCAGGAACTGGGCATCCTCCTCGGTATAGATGTCGTTGGTGACGGCGGCGATGTCGTACTTGCCGCGCAATGCCTTGCAGAGCGCGAGCGTGAGCGCGGTCTTGCCGGAGCCGACGGGGCCTCCGATGCCTACGCGAAGCAGGGTGTCCATGGCGGCATTGTAGGGGCTAGGACCTGAAGAGGCGGCTGTACTGCGTCTCGTGCCGGCTCGACACGAGGGCGAGCCCGGGCGCGCCGTTGGACAGCGATTCGTCGTCGAGGCCTCTCGCGATCGCCACGATGCCGGGGATGCGCTCCGCGAGCGCCAGCAGCATGCGCTGGCCTTCGGTCTGGCCGAGGGGCACCGTCTTCACGGCCGCGAGCACCTGGTTCTCGATCCACGCGAAGAGATAGCCGGCCATCGCCTCGGAAGCATCCACGTTCCATCGCGCCACGGCGAACGCGAAAGCGCATGGATAGGCGAGCTCGTCGCAAGAATCGAGGGGCGCGGTGTCCAGGCCGAGATCGTTCAGCAGGCGTCGCAGCGAATAGCCCATCTGCAACGTCTCGGCGCGCAGCTCCGCGCTCTCGCGGCTCGCCACGAACGTGCCATTCCAATGCCGTGCCGCCCCGGCGTCGTCGCGCCCCCAAGCCTCGGCGAGCCGTTGCAGCACCGGAGCCTCGAAGCTTCCCAGCGAGAGCTCGAGGACGCCCGCGATCCATTCGCGCGCGCTCGCGGCGTCGTGCACGAAGCCCGCCTCGATCGCCGCCTCCAGCCCTTGCGAATAGCTGTACGCGCCCACCGGCAGCGAGGGGCTCACGAGCTGCAGGAGCTTCAGGTTCACGGGGCGCCGCCGAACTCGTGGATGCGCCCGCCGTGTCCCGACTCGTTGTCGTGGCGATGATGCGCGCCGTAGGCGCCGGCCTCGGGCTCGAAAGGCGCCTGGAGCTGGGACACCCGCCCGCCCAGTCCCTTCACCATTTCCTCCAGCACGTGGTCGCAGGCGAGACGCAGCCACCCTTGCCCCACCTGCACCGGGACATGGCGATTGCCGAGGTGGTAGGCGATTCGCGCGAGCCGCTCCGGAGAGTCGCATTCAACGTGAAGCACGAGCTCGGATTCGGCCACGACCGCGATCACGCGCCCGTCGGAGGCGACAACCCAATCGCCGCCGCGGAGCACGTCGCCACGCGGGAGCGCGATGGCCACTTCCTCCCCGGAAACCAGCGTGGCGCGCTGGCGGCTTTTCTGGCGGCGATCGAAGGGCAGGCGAAGCTCGTCTCGAACGGCGACGCCGTACTCCTGCCTGGGCTTGAGCGGAAAGCGCGAGCGAATCTCGACCATGGTCAGAAGAGGAAGTAGCGCTGCGCCATCGCAAGCTCCTTCGCCGGCTCGCACGTGAGGAGCTCGCCGTCGGCGCGCACTTCGTAGGTCTCGGGATCGACCTCGAGCTTCGGCTGCCACGCGTTGTGCACCATGTCCTTCTTGCCGACGTCACGGGTCCGCTTCACCGCCTCGAGAGGCTTCGAAAGGCCCAAGCCGCGCAACTCGGGACTGTCGAGGGCGGCTTGGGAGACGAACGTGACGCTCGTGCGAAGCGCGCCGCCGAAGGAGCCGAACATCGGGCGGTAGTGCACGGGCTGCGGCGTGGGAATCGAGGCGTTGGGATCGCCCATGGCGGCGGCGGCGATCATCCCGCCCTTCAGGATCAGCGAGGGCTTCACGCCGAAGAACGCGGGCTTCCACAGCACGAGGTCGGCGATCTTGCCTTCCTCGATGGAGCCCACCGCATGCGAGATGCCGTGCGCGATGGCAGGATTGATCGTGTACTTCGCGATGTAGCGCTTCACGCGCGAATTGTCGTGGCCCTTCGGGTCCGGCTTCAGGCTTCCGCGTTGCACCTTCATCTTGTGCGCCGTCTGCCAGGTGCGGATGATCACCTCGCCCACCCGGCCCATGGCCTGCGAGTCCGACGACATCATCGAGAATGCTCCCAGGTCGTGCAGGATGTCCTCGGCGGCGATGGTCTCGCGGCGGATGCGCGATTCGGCGAACGCCACGTCCTCGGCGATCGCGGGATCGAGGTGGTGGCACACCATCAGCATGTCGAGGTGCTCGGCGATGGTGTTCACCGTGAATGGCCGCGTGGGGTTCGTGGACGACGGCAGCACGTTGGGAAGCGCCGCCACCTTGATGATGTCGGGCGCGTGGCCGCCGCCCGCGCCTTCCGTGTGGTACGTGTGGATCGTGCGGCCCTTGAAGGCCGCCACGCTCGCCTCGACGAATCCCGACTCGTTCAGCGTGTCGGTGTGGATGGCGACCTGCACGTCCATCTCGTCGGCGACCGAGAGGCAGCAATCGATGGCCGCGGGCGTGGTTCCCCAGTCCTCGTGCAGCTTCAGCCCGATCGCACCGGCCCGCACCTGCTCGCGCAAGGCCTCGGGCCGGCTCGCGTTGCCCTTGCCGAGGAAGCCCAGGTTCATCGGGAAGGCATCGGCGGCCGAGAGCATGGCGTGCAGGTGCCATGGGCCCGGCGTGCAGGTCGTGGCCGCGGTGCCGGTCGCGGGACCCGTGCCGCCGCCGATCATGGTGGTCACGCCCGACATCAGCGCCTCCTCGATCTGCTGCGGGCAGATGAAGTGGATGTGGCTGTCGATGCCGCCCGCGGTGAGGATCATCCCTTCGCCCGCGATCACCTCGGTGCCCGGGCCGATGGGGATCGTCACGCCCGGCTGGATGTCGGGGTTGCCGCCCTTGCCGATCTTCCAGATGCGCCCGCCCTTCAATCCCACGTCGGCCTTGACGATCCCCCAGTGGTCGACGATGAGCGCGTTGGTGATGATCGTGTCCGCGGTCTTCGCGGAGACGAGCTGTCCCTGCCCCATGCCGTCGCGAATCACCTTGCCGCCGCCGAACTTCACTTCCTCGCCGTAGATCGTGAGGTCGCGCTCGACCTCGATCCAGAGCTCCGTGTCCGCGAGGCGCACGCGATCGCCCTGGGTGGGCCCGAACATTTCCGCATAGGCCTGGCGTCCGATCCTCGTCATAGCTTGCCCATCACCTTGCCCTGGAAGCCGTAAACGGCGCGCCCGCCCGCGAGCTCGACCAGCGCCACGGTGCGCGATTGCCCCGGCTCGAACCGCACCGCGGTGCCGGCGGCGATGTCGAGGCGAAAGCCGCGCGCCTTGGCACGGTCGAATCGAAGCGCGTCGTTGGTCTCGAAGAAGTGATAGTGCGAGCCCACCTGGATCGGGCGATCGCCGGTGTTCGTGACCTCGAGCGTGACCCGCTTGCGGCCCTTGTTGATCTCGATATCGCCCGAGGCGACTTTCATCTCGCCGGGGATCATCGAGTGACTCCGGCAAGAAGGCTTTGTCCGCCGATAAACGCCGATGAACGCCGATAGTACTTTTCAAGTGTGTCCGCACGACGCACGCTTGGCCACGAAATACCATGAACAGGTTTGGGTTTATCGGCGTTCATCGGCGTTTATCGGCGTTTATCGGCGGACTCAGGTTTACTTCTCGGGTCACTCGACATCAAACGATGGGGTGGTGAACAGTTACCAGCTTCGTTCCGTCGGGAAACGTGGCTTCGACCTGGATCTCGGGGATCATCTCGGGAACACCTTCCATCACCTCGTCGCGGGTGAGGAGCGTCGTGCCGTAGCCCATGAGGTCGGAGACGCTGCGGCCATCGCGGGCCGCCTCGAGCAGCGTCGCGGTGATGAAGGCAACTGCCTCGGGGTAATTGAGCT
>DATBEA010000278.1:0-3331 GCA_036276215.1 Usitatibacter sp. | reverse complement strand
CGTCTGGGCGCCCAGGTGGAAGACGGTGTCGACCGAGTATTCGGCGAGCGCGCGGCGCATGAGCCCCGTGTCGGTGAGCCCGCCGTGCACGGAGGCCACTCGGGCAAGCCAGCCTTCGGACACGAGGCGGCTTCGCGGCGCGGCGTCGCGCAGCAGCACCACGACGTTCGCGCCGCGGTTCACGAGCTCGGGCACGAGCCAGCTTCCGAGCAGGCCCGTCGCCCCCGTCACGAAGACGGAGCGGCCGTGCCAGAAGTCGCGTTTCAAGATACGGCCTCCACGGGCTGCTTGCGGTCTTCCGTGCGCACCCACGGCGCCTTGCCGCCGATGATCAGGTTCTCCATCTCCTGCTGGTCCTTGCTCGTGTCCATGGACTTCCAGAAACCGGTGTGGCGGTGCACGTGCAAGAGGCCGCGCCGCGCGAATTCCGGCAGCACGTCCTGCTCGAGGTTGTGGCCGTGCCACTCGCCCAGGGCGCGCTTGTCGAAGACGAAGAAGCCCGCGTTGATCCAGTAGTCGCGGATGAGCGGCTTCTCCTCGAAGCGGCGCACCTTGTCCTTCTCGTCGAACACCACCAGGCCGTACTGCGAGCGAAGCGGCACGGTCGTGAGCGTGGCGAGGCTGCCCGAGCGCTCGTGCGAGGAAGCCAGCGCGTGCAGGTCGAGGTCGCCCAGGCCGTCGCCGTAGGTCGCGAAGAAGCGATCGCCCACGTGGTCGGCGCACCGCGCGATGCGATCGCCCGTGTCGGCCTCGGAGCCGGTGTCGACGATGTCGACGTTCCATTCCAGGAACCGGCCCGAGAAATAGTCGTACAGCATCTCGATGCGGTGGCCGCCCGCCAGCACGAAGTTGGTGAATCCCTGCGCGGCGTAGATTCGCATGAGGTGCACGATGATCGGCGTGCCGTTCACCGGCATCATCACCTTGGGGAAATACTCCGTGAACGGATAGGAGCGCGTCCCCTTCCCCCCGCACAGAATAACGACCTTCATGTTGTCCATTGCGTGCGCCTCACTTGAGTGTGTATTCGATGAGCCGGTAATTCAGGTAGATCGTGTAGGGCACCAGCAGGTCGCTCAGCAGGCGAAGCGCCTGCGCCCGGCCGGTCTCCGGGATGAAGATGATGTCGTCGGGCTTCAGCATGACCATCGCCAGCGACTCGTAGGGCCCCACCTGGCTCACCGAGAATCGCCCGCCGATGACGGTCGCATCGAGATAACCGTCGTCGGCGAGCCGTATCAACGTCGCGTCGCTCTCGCCCCCGCTGCGCAGCGACCCCCCCGCGAGCGCGATCGCCTGCGCCGCGGTGACGGCATTGCGCGCCGGGAATCCGCCCGGGTTCTTCACGTCGCCCAGGACGTACACCGTCGGCTGGCGCACCTGCATGGGCAGGACCGTGACCTCGGGATTGAGCAGGCGCGCCGAATACGCCTTCGTGATGCTCTGCGCGAGCTCCTTGGGAGTCAATCCGGCCGCCTGGACTTCTTGCAGGAGCGGCAGCGTTATGTATCCGTCGGGACGGATCGTGACCGTGCGCGAGACGTCGGTGTTGTGCCAGACGGCGACTTCGACCTGGTCGCCGGGAAAGAGCAGGTATTCCTTCTGGAACCTGACCGACGAGCGGATGACCTCGGGTGGGGCCTGGACCTTATGGGTCTCGCCGTACGGCGCGGCGCAATCGGCCAGGCCGAGCGCCATGACGATGGCTAAAAAGAGGAGGCGGCCATTGTTTTGGACCCGATAAAGCAATTTTCGTACCCCGTGCGCAATGAGGCGTCAATGGGCGGCTTCGCGATGTGCCCTCGCGATTGCCGAGCTCTGCCAAGAGCGGTGCGACGAGTCGAATGTTCTTATTCGTGGGGTGCGATATTGCCCGTCTACGAGACGGATTCTAGCGGGTCCGCCGAGAATTACAATGGGTGGAATGCCCAGACCCCCCCGCGAGGCCGCCCCGGCCCTGGCCGTAGAAGGCGCCCGGCGCCGCATTCCCTCCCTCGACCGGCTCCTTCGCGAGGCCCCGATGCTGGCGTTGGCCGGGCGCTACGGACGCCCCCACGTGACCGAAGCCGCCCGCGAGGAGCTTGCCCAAGCACGGACGGCCCCCGCCCCCGGGACCCGGGACTTCGACGTGCCCGGGTTCGTCGAGGCCTGCTCCCGAAGGCTCGAGGCCGAGACGGCGAGCTCGATGCGCCCCGTCTTCAACCTCACGGGCACGGTCCTTCACACCAACCTCGGCCGGGCACTGCTGCCGCCCTCCGCGGTCGAGGCCGTCGTGCAGGCCATGACCCGGCCCATGAACCTGGAATTCGTCCTCGCGGACGGCGAGCGTGGCGAGCGCGACCGCCACGTGGAGCCGATGCTCGTCGCGATGACGGGCGCGGAAGCCGCCCTCGTCGTCAACAACAATGCCGCCGGCGTCTACCTCGCGCTCAACACGCTCGCCGCGCGCCGCGAGGTCGCCGTGTCGCGCGGCGAGCTGGTCGAGATCGGCGGCAGCTTCCGCATCCCCGACATCATGGCGAGATCGGGCGCCAAGCTGGTCGAGGTGGGAACGACCAACCGCACGCATTTGCGCGACTACGAGGAGGCGATATCGCCGCGCATGGCGGCACTCATGAAGGTGCACGCGAGCAACTACTCCATCGAGGGCTTCACGGCCGCGGTCGAGGAGTCACGCCTCGCCGCACTCGCGCACTCGCACGGCCTGCCGCTCATCGACGACCTGGGCAGCGGCACGCTCGTGGACCTCGAGGCCTTCGGCCTGCCGCGCGAGCGCACGCCTCGCGAGGCCATCGCGGCGGGCGCCGACGTCGTCACCTTCAGCGGGGACAAGCTCCTGGGCGGGCCGCAGGCAGGCATCGTGGTCGGCCGCCGGAAGCTGATCGATGCGATCCGCCGCAATCCCATGAAGCGAGCGCTTCGCCTCGACAAGATGAGGCTTGCCGCGCTGGACGCGGTGCTGCGCCTTTGCCGCGACCCGGAGCGCCTGCGCCGCGAGCTTCCGACGCTCGCGTTCCTTACGCGCGCGCAAGCCGAGATCGCCGCACAGGCGCAAAGGCTGGCGCCCGCCCTGCGCCGCGCGTTGGGTGCGACGGTGCAGGTCACGGTCGTGGAAGTCCGCTCGCAGATCGGCAGCGGGTCGTTGCCGGTGGAGTCGATCGCGAGCCATGCGCTCTCGCTCGCCGTGCCGGGCAAGCGCCGCCACGCGGCCGCGGGCAGCATCGCGCGCGCCTTTCGCGAGCTGCCGATCCCGGTCCTGGGCCGGGTGCACGACGGCGATTTCCTCCTCGACCTGCGCTGCCTCGATCGCGAGGAGGAATTCGCGGCCCAG
>DATBEA010000277.1:0-4547 GCA_036276215.1 Usitatibacter sp. | reverse complement strand
GAGGGCAAGGATGCGCACGCGGCGGCCGTCTCGGCGGGCTACACGCGGATGCGCCCGGTCATCATGACGGCCCTTGCGATGGTGATCGGCATGCTGCCCATGGCGCTCGCGCTGGGCGAAGGCGGCGAGCAAAACGCCCCGCTCGGCCGCGCGGTGATCGGCGGGCTGCTGATGGCGACCCTCACCACGCTCTATTTCGTGCCCATCGCGTACAGCTGGCTTCGCAAGAAGGCGCCGGAAGACCGCGACAAGAAGATCGACGAGGAATACCACGCGGGCGAGCGCGATGCGCCCGGGCGAGACGATTCGCGCGGCGGATCGGAGCAGCCCGCGCCCGCGTGATCCCCATGGCTACCGACACCCTCGCCCTCCCACCGCCGCCGCAGCGCCCGCTCCTCGCGGCGCCGCGCCCCGACAGCCGCAAGCGAATCGTGCGCATCATCGTCGCGGTGCTCGTGGCGATGCTGGTCCTCTTCGCGATCGGATATTTCTTCCACCACAAGCGCGTGAAGGCCGCCGAAGAGGCGGCGCATCGCCGCGAGTCGGCCGTGCCCGCGGTGAATGCCCTCATCGCGCGGCGATCGACCGACGCGAGCCGGCTCCTCCTGCCCGGAAGCGTGGCGCCGATCGCGGAGGCCTCGATCTTCGCGCGCGCCTCGGGATACGTGCGCAACCGCTACGTGGACCTGGGCGATCGGGTGCACCGCGGACAGGTGCTCGCGCAAATCGAGTCTCCCGAGCTCGACGAGCAGGTTGCGCAAGCCTCCCAGCAGGCCGACCAGGCGGGCGCCGCGGTCGACGACGCCAAGGCGCGCGTGGACCTCGCGCGGATCACGTGGCAACGCTACAAGACATTGGTCGAGCAGGATTCGGCCTCACGCCAGGATGCGGACCAGGCCTACCAAAGCTATCTCAGCGCCCAAGCGACGGTCGCATCGAGCGTCGCCAACGAGCGCGCCGCGCAGGCGAACCTGCGGCGCCTCACGGCGCTCCAGGACTTCGAGAAGCTGCGCGCGCCCTTCGACGGCGTCATCACCACGCGCAACATCGAGGTCGGCATGCTCGTGAACCCGAACGGCGGCGTGCCGTCCTCCTCGGCTCCGCAGAACGCCACGCCGAGCACGGCCCAGGCGCCCAGCGCGGGAGCGATCTCCGCGGGCGCCGCGCAGGGTGCCTCGATGTCCGCCTCCTCGCCGTCATCCGGTGCCGATACCGAGCTCTTCCGGATCGCGCAGACCGGCCGCATGCGCATCCTCGTGAGCGTGCCGCAGCCCAATGCCGCGACGATCCGAAACGGGTCGCCCGCCTCGGTGATGGTGCGCGAGGTTCCCCGGGCCATCGAGGGCAAGGTCGTGCGCTCGGCGAGCGCGCTCGACCCGGTGTCGCGCACGTTGCTCACCGAGGTGGACGTGGACAACCCCGACGGCACGCTCCTGCCCGGGATGTATGCGCAGGTACGGCTGGAAAGCGAGCGCGAGAACCCGCCCCTGCTCCTTCCCGGCAGCGCGCTGCTGATGGGTGACAACGGCGCGCAGGTCGCGATCCTCGAGCCGCTCCCGGAAGCGGACCGCCAGAAGGTGAAGGACCCGGACGACGCGAAGGTCGCGCGGCGCGTCCACCTCGTCGAGGTTTCCATCGGCCGCGATTACGGCACGGAGGTCGAGATCATCGCGGGGCTGGAGGGCGACGAGTGGGTCGTCTCGAATCCGGGCGACGCGGTCCGCGAAGGCGGCATCGTCGTGCCGCGCTTTCCCGCGGGACCGCAGGAAAGCCGTGGCAACGCAAAGCCGGGAGGCGCGAGCGAACGTTCGCCGTCGGGCATCGGGTCATCGAGCATGGAGGCGCCCACGCAGGGCGCGCAGAAGGGGGCGCCGAAGGGCAAGGGCGGCGAGGAGGGCAAGGGCCGCGGACGCAAGAAGCGCGACAAGAGCTGATCGGCCGGGCGCGAGAACGCGGCAGTGCGCAAAGCGTCAAATCGGCACCACCGAACGGAGGTCTCCATGGAATCGAAAGCCCTGCTTCGCGCGGCGATCGCCGCGACCACGCTCGTGTCGGCGTGCTCCTACGCCGCGGGCCTCACGCTTTATACGCAGCCCGACTTCGGCGGCCAGCGGCATGCCGTCGGCAGCGAGGAAAACAGCCTGGCCGGATCGGGAGTGCAGGACCAGGCTTCCAGCGCCGTGGTGGATTTCGGCCGCTGGCAGGTCTGCACGCAACCCGATTTCCGCGGCGACTGCATGGTGCTGGGGCCGGGTGAATACGCGAGGCTCGACCCGCGCGTCTTCCACCGCATCGAGTCGGCGCGCCGGGTGGGCGATCGCGGCGGCGAGCGCTACTCGAGCGACGAGACCAGCGCGCTCGAGCTCTTCGCGGGCACGGCCTTCCGCGGCCACCTGATGGGCATCGAGGGCGACATGCCGCGCCTCGGGCGCGACGGCGTCGGCGTGTCGAGCCTCGTCGTGAACGAGGGCACGTGGCAGCTCTGCACCGAACCGCGCTTCCAGGGCGAATGCGAGGTGTACGACCGCGGGCGCTATCGCGACATCGGCCGGCTCAACAACCAGGTGGCCTCGATCCGGCGCATCGGTTGAGCAGCGCCGCGATCAAGCGCGGAAAGCGTTCGGCCGCGAGCGCCAGGCGTGAGCGCGGCCACTGGATGTGGCTGGCCGTGGCCGCGCTGGGCACGCTCTACATCGGAAGCACGCTCCTCACCCCGCTCTACCCGATCTACCGCCGCGAGTTCGGCTTTCCCGAGCTCGTGGTGGCGCAGATCTACGCGGCGTACGCGGTCGGCAACCTCGCGGTCCTCTTCTCGCTGGGCCGGCTTTCGGACCAGCTCGGCCGCAAGCGCACCACGCTCGTCGCCCTCGCGTTGACGGCGGCGAGCGCGCTCGTCTTCCTGCTCGCGCAATCGACCGCGTGGCTCTTCGCCGCGCGCATCGTGAACGGGTTCGCCGCGGGCCTCGGAGCCGGGGCCGTCACCGCCTGGATCGCCGAGCTCGAGCCGCGCCAAGACCAGCAACGCGCCTCGATGGTCGCGGTGGCGGGAAACCTCGGCGGCCTCGCGTTGGGCGCCTTGTGTGCGGGCGTCATGGCGGAATATGGGCCCTGGCCGCTGAGGCTTCCCTGGGCCGCGTTCATGGCCATCCTCGTGGGCGTGCTCGCAGCCATGGCCATGGCGCCCGAAACGATTCGGGACCCGAAGGACGTGAAGGAACTGTCGATTCGTCCCAGGCTCGGTGTTCCGCGCGGCATCCGCATGGCCTTCGCCTCGCCGGCGGCATTGGCGTTCGCGTCGTTCGCGCTGGGCGGCTTCTACGCGGCGCTCATCCCGGGCTTGCTCGTGGGAACGCTGGGCGAGGGCAACCTCGCCGTCGTGGGCCTCGTGACCGGTGGCTTCTTCGCCACCGCCGCGATCGCCGCGGCGGCGACTCGCAGCCTTTCGCCGCGTGCCGCGATGGTGGCCGGCGCGTTCCCGATGCTTGCGGGGCTCGCCATGCTGGTGGCGAGCGAGGCGCTCGCCTCGATGGCGCTGCTGGTTGGCGCGGCGATCCTCGGGGGCGCCGGCGTGGCGCTCGGCTACCGGAGCAGCCTGCAGATCGTGAACACGATCGCCCCCGCATCGAAGCGAGCCGAGGTCGTATCGACCTATCTTCTCGCCTGCTACGCCGGAAATGCGCTTCCCGTGGTGGGCGTGGGATTCCTGGCCGAGGCCGCAGGACCCCAGCTCGCCCACCGCGTCTTCGCCGGAGCCCTCGCGGTGCTCATCTGCATCGCGGTCGGAATCGGGTTGCGCTTCGTGCGCGAGAAGTAGGCTTTCAGCGCGGCCGAGGGCCGCGCCGCGATCAAAGCGAGCGGATCTGCACCTTGCGAATCTTGAGCACCGACCCGTGCGCCTTGTCGTTGCCCGGGAAGTACTGGAGCCCGATCGGGCCGTGCGCATGCTGGCGGTCGTTGCCCTCCGCCGTTCGCTGGCCGTTCAGCAGGACCACGAAATGATCGCCCTTCGCGGTGATGTCGTAGGTGTTCCAGCGCCCGCCCGCGAGCGGATAGGGCTTGGTCACCTTGACCACGTCCACGATGGCCCCGGTCCCGTATTCGGGCGCCGGCCGCGCGTCCCAGATGTTCACCTCGTAGCAGACCTTGGAATCCAGCTCCGTGGCCCGCGAGCAGCGGATGAAAACGCCGCTGTTGGTATCGGCTTCCGCATAGAACTCGACGCGGATCTGGAAGTCGCCGTACTCGCTGTTCGTGACGAGGAAACCCTGGCCGCCATCGGCCACGACCGCGCCGTCGGCCATCCGCCAGTTGGCGTTTCCGATCGGGTGGAAGCTGGAGAGGCTCGAGCCGTCGAAGACCGTGGTCCAGCCGGAACCCGATTCCGCGTAGCCTCCCGGCGTGCCGAGGTTCATGCCCGAGCAGCCGGCCAGTACCGCGGCCGCGACGGATGCGACGATCGTTTTTTTCATGGTCTTTTCTCCTCCGGGGGGTTGGTTCGGCCGAGCCCGAAGGATGGCGATTGGCGCGCCCAGCGTCAACCCGGGGGT
>DATBEA010000276.1:0-11254 GCA_036276215.1 Usitatibacter sp. | reverse complement strand
GCAAGGACTGCGGCACCGTGACCGACGTGAAGACGATCAAGAAGGAAGGCGAGGCGAGCGGCGCGGGCGCCGTGATCGGCGGCGTCGCCGGCGGCGTGCTCGGCCACCAGGTGGGCAGCGGACGCGGCAACACGGCGGCCACCGTCGTGGGCGCGGCAGGCGGCGCCTACGTGGGCAACGAGGTCGAGAAGAACAAGAACACGACGACCCAGTACGTGGTCCACGTGAAGCTGGACGACGGGAAGATGCGCACCTTCACGTACGCCAACCCCACCAGCTACCGCGCCGGCGACAAGGTGAAGATCGTCGACCACAAGCTGGTTCGGCGCGACTAGCTGCAGTGACCTAGACGGGCCCCCAGGGCTTGACCGGCGAGACCTGCAGCACGTCGCCGCTCGCACGGTCGACGATCACGCTGAGGTCGGTCTTGCCGGATCGCAGCGGGATGAAGCCGATCGCGGCCTCGGGCTTGCCGGTGGCGGCGACCGCCTTGTCGATCTCGGCCACGCGCGTGGGATTGCGCTTGCGTAGGAGCTCGATCGCCTGCGCCTTCGCGCGCACTTCGCCGCGCACCGCGTCGTAGGGAACGTAGTAGACCGGGTAGTACTGCGCGTCCACGCCGTTCAATCCCGACACCAGCAGCTTGAACGACTCGTCGGGCCTCGTCGGCAACCGCACGCCCACCCACTTGGGGCCCGTGATGGGCAGGCTCGCGTAATCGCGGGCCTTGTCGAGCTCCCCGGCCGGGAAGCCGTTGGCGCGCGCGATCTCGAAGCGGTCCTTCACGAATGCGATGTATGCGGGGCGCGCCTCGAAGAGCACGTGCACCCCGTAGAGCAGCGCGCACGTCTGCAGCACCGCGAGCGTGACCAGGTCGAACCGAAGGCCCCACTTGCCGGGCTTGTAGATCACGAGGACCACGATCGGGCCGAGGGTCACGTCCACCGTCACGATGATCTTCAGCAGGTCGAAACCGCCGGCGGCGGCGAAGAATGGCCCTGGGTACCAGAGGAAGAAGACCGAGACGAAGACCACCGCGGTGACGAGCGCGGTGACGCCCAGGTAGACCAGCGCGGCGCGGATGCGGGCGGAGGCGAGCTTCACGGCCGGCTACTCTATCGCGCCTGGCGCGCCCGCGCGAGTCTTCCGCTCAAGTCGTGCGGCGTGGAGGCGGTCACCTCGACCTGAAGGAAATCGCCCGGGCGAGCGCCTCGCGCGCCCGTCACGTGGACCACGCCGTCGATCTCGGGCGCGTCGGCGGCGCTGCGCGCGATCGCCCGGGCGCCCTCGACCTCGTCCACGAGGACCTCGAGCCTGCGCCCGACCTTGCGGGCGAGCTTCGCGGCGCTGATCGCTTCCTGCGTGCGCATGAAGCGCGCGCGGCGCTCTTCCTTCACCTCGTCGGGCACCGCGCCTTCCAGCGAGTTCGCGGCCGCGCCCTCGACGGGCGAATAGGCGAAGCAGCCCACGCGGTCCAGCCGAGCCTCCTCCAGGAACGAGAGCAGCTCCTCGAACTCGGCCTCGGTCTCGCCCGGGAATCCCACGATGAAGGTCGAGCGCACCGTGATCTCGGGGCATGCTTCGCGCCAGGAACGGATGCGCTCCAGGTTCTTCTCGCTCGAGGCCGGGCGGCGCATGAGCTTGAGGATCCTCGGGCTCGCGTGCTGGAAAGGCACGTCGAGGTACGGAAGGATCTTTCCCTGGGCCATGAGCGGAATCACGTCGTCCACGTGGGGATACGGATAGACGTAGTGCAGGCGCACCCACACGCCCAGCTCGCCCAGCGCGTTGCACAGGTCGAGCATCTTCGTGCGAACCGGCCGCCCGCCCCAGAAGCCGGTGCGGTACTTCACGTCCACGCCATAGGCGCTGGTGTCCTGCGAGATCACCAGCAGCTCCTTCACGCCGCTCTTCACGAGCGCCTCGGCTTCCTTCATCACGTCGCCGATGGGCCGGCTCACGAGGTCCCCGCGCATGGACGGAATGATGCAGAACGTGCAGCGGTGGTTGCAGCCTTCGGAGATCTTGAGGTAGGCGTAGTGGCGCGGCGTGAGGCGGATGCCCTGCGGCGGCACGAGGTCCACGTAGGGATCGTGCGGCCTGGGCAGGTGCTCGTGCACGGCCTGCATCACCGCTTCGGTCGCGTGGGGGCCGGTGACCGCGAGCACCTTGGGATGCGCCGCGCGCACCACGTCGCCCTTGGCGCCGAGGCATCCCGTGACGATCACCTTGCCGTTCTCGGCGAGCGCCTCGCCGATCGCGTCGAGCGACTCCTGCACCGCGGCGTCGATGAAGCCGCACGTGTTGACCACCACCAGGTCGCTGCCCGCGTAGTCGGGCGCGATGTCGTAGCCCTCGGCGCGCAGGCGCGTGAGGATCGACTCGCTGTCCACCAGCGCCTTGGGGCAGCCCAGGGAGACGAAACCCACCCTCGCCATGGCTACTTCTTGCGCGGCTTGCGCGGCGCGGCCCTGGGCTTGGCGGGTGCGCGCGCCTTGGGCTTGGCGGGCGCGGCGCCCGGCTCGGCCGGCGCGCCGGCGTAGGGGAAGCCGGAGAAGAGCTTGAGCGCCTGGTTGCGCAGGTCCTCCTGCATGTCGATCACCGCCTTTGCCCCCTTCTCGAGGTAGCCGCCCATCGCGTTGGGGATCTGCTGGCCCGACATGAGCTGGCCCCACGCCTCGTTGGGCATCTTCGGCAGCTCGCCGTAGATCGACTGCGCCTGCTCCTGGAAGCGCTTCTGGGCCTCGTGGAAGGCGTGGATCGAGCGCTCGAGATAGCTGCCCATGAGCCCCTGCATCGCGTGGCCGTAGTAGCGGATGATGTTGGCGAGCATGTCGGTGGAGAACATCGGCACGCCGCCCGATTCCTCCTCGAGGATGATCTGCAGGAGGATCGATCGCGTGAGGTCCTCGCCCGTCTTCGCGTCCTGCACCTGGAAATCCTTGTAGCCCAGGACCAGCTCCTTCACCTCCGCGAGCGTGATGTAGGCCGAGGTCTCCGTGTCGTAGAGACGGCGGTTCGGATACTTCTTGATGATTCGGAGTGCGGCCATGGAGGTTCCGGTCGATTGCTGCGCTACATCATTCGGGCGCCGCGGCAAGCGCGCGTTCGAGGGTGCGCTTCGGGGTCAAGTACTTCATTTTATTACACTTTGGCGATCTGTTGCAAAGCGGCGAACGCGCCGTGGTGCAACGCACCAAAATTCGCTTGACATGCCCCTACCCCCTTCCTAGAATGGATTTGTTGCGGCGCACCAAGCGCCGCGTGGCGCAGGACATAGCCGCGTACCGAATTCAAGGCTCCTCCTCCTTTATCGCAAGATAAAGGTTCGAACCCCAGGCTCATACCCTGGGGTTTTTTTTGGCGGGGCCCGCAACCTGGAGGAAGAACGAAAAATGAAGAGAATCGCACTCGTGACGGGCGGGGTCGGAGGCATCGGCACCGCGATCTGCAAGCGGCTCATGGATGACGGGCATTTCGCGATCGCCAACTACGCCATTCCCGGCAGCGAGGAGAAATGGCGCGAGGCGATGAAGGGAAGCGCCGGATGCGCCCTTGCCTTCGGCGACGTGGCCGACTTCGATGCCATGCGCGACATGGTCGCGAAGATCGCGAAGGACCACGGCCCCGTGGACATCCTCGTGAACTGCGCCGGCATCACGCGCGACGCCACGTTCCGGAAGATGACGCTCGACCAGTGGCGCGCCGTGCTCTCGACCAACCTGGACGGCGCCTTCAACGTGACCCGCCAGGTGATCGACTCGATGGTCGAGCGCGGCTGGGGACGCATCGTCAACATCTCCTCGGTGAATGCCACGCGCGGCCAGTTCGGCCAGACCAACTACGCCGCGGCCAAGGCGGGCCTGCTGGGCTTCACGAAGTCGCTCGCGCAGGAAGTCGTCAGGAAAGGCGTGACGGTGAACGCCGTCTCCCCCGGATACGTCCAGACCGAGATGGTGATGGCGATCCGCGAGGACGTCCGCCAGAAGATCGTGAACGAGATTCCCGCCGGGCGCCTCGCGATGCCCTCGGAGATCGCGGACGCGGTCGCGTTCCTCGCCTCCGACCAGGCGGCCTACATCACGGGCGCGAACCTCTCCGTGAATGGCGGCCTGCACATGTACGCGTAGCGACATTACCGCTGCAATCGTGAAACAGCCGGTTCTGTGCGGCCCATCACAGGCCAAGCCGGCGCCACTCGGTACAGTGACCTCGGATTTCAGCTACACCGCCCGGAAACCGCAACAGTCTCTTGGTAGTGAAGATGAAGTTAGTTGGGGTGCAGTAGCTTGAGGCCGCGCCCCTCGCGGGGCGCGGCCTTCTTCTTTCGCTACGAGATGCTCGCGGTGCGGATGAGCATGGTCGTCCGCGAGGTGCACGCGGTAGGTCATGGCGCCGATTGGCGGTGGTTGCGCACCCAGTCGAGGAACTCGCCCGCCTCCAGCGGCGTGGCGATGAAGTACCCCTGCGCGAGCGGGCAGCCGAGGCCGCGGAGCAGATCCCACTGGGCGTGCGTCTCGACACCTTCCGCGACCGCGGGGATGCGCAGCTTGCCGGCCGTCTCGAGGCTCGATTCGAGCATCACTCGCCCCGACGCGTCGGTGGGCGCGCTCTTCACGAAGGATTGGTCAATCTTCAGCTCGGTGAACGGGATGCGCGCCAGCCGCTGCATCGAGGAGTAGCCGGTGCCGTAGTCGTCGATCGAAAGCCCGAAGCCCTTCATGCGCAGCCGCGACAGGTTCTCGAGCACGCGGCCCGGCTCGCTCGTCGCAACCGATTCGGTCACCTCGAAGATGACATGGCGCGGCTCGACGCCCGCCGCCTGCACGGGAGCCAGCATGCGCTCGGCGAGCGTCACGTCCGAGAGTGACGTGAGGGACAGGTTCACCGAGACGGTCGCCTCGAGGCCCGATCGGTGCCAGACGGCCACCTGGCGCAGCGAGTCGGCGAGGATGGTGCTGGTGAGCTGCGCGATGAGGCCGTTGGATTCGAACGCGCGGATGAAGGAAGCCGGCCCGATCAGCCCCTTCGACGGATGGCGCCAGCGAGCGTTGGCTTCCGCGCCCGTGATGCGCATCGTCTGCATTTCGACCTTCGGCTGGAAGAACGCCTCGAATTGCCCTTCGCGCAACCCTTCGGCCATTTCCTCGGGCGAGAACACGACCGGCGCCCGTTCCGGATGGTGCGGCGCGTTCCCGTGGCTCGCGATGATCGCGGCCAGCTTCTTCGCGGTGGCGGGCTTTTCGATCGCGCCGAGGAGCGACACGCCGTACGCCTTCGCCATGACCCCCACCGAGGCCACCAGGCTCGGATCGAGGCTGCTCACGACGACCAGGGAAACCCGCCGCCAGTTGTCGGCGAGATGGCGGATGAATTCCATGCCGTCCATCCCCGGCATGTCCAGGTCCGTGATCACGACATCTACCGGTGGATCCATATCGGCGAGCACCGAAAGCGCCGCCTGCCCGTCGGCCGCGGAGAAGACGTGCTTGGCTCCGAGCGACTCGAGCAGGTTGCCGAGGACCCAGCGCTGGAATGAGTGGTCCTCGACCACGAGGAAGCGAAGCTCCTCGATGCTCAAGGGCGCGCCTCCAGCTCGGGCTCGATGTAGGCCTGCAGCCGCGCTTCCTCGTGCTTGAGCGCTTCATGGGCTTCGCACACGCCGTCCCAGTCGGCGCCACGGCCCGCCGCCTCGACGCGGTTGCACGCGGCCGCGAGGCGCTCGGCGCCGATCACCCGCGCCGCACCCTTCATGCGGTGCGAGGCGTGCACGACTTCTTCCAGGTCGACCTGCTCGATCGCACGGGCAAGCGCGTCGTGGTCCTCGTGCTGGTGGCGCATGAAACGCACCAGCATCTCGGTGCGCATCGCGGGGTCGCCGCCGGTGAGCTCCTCGAGGGCCGCGCGCGAAAGCGGCGCCTCGTCCCCGCCCGTCTCGCGAGGGTGCAGCCATTGGTCGAGCTTTTCCTGCAGCTGGCCCATCGTGATGGGCTTGGCGAGATAGTCGTCCATGCCGGCGGCGAAGCAGTTGTCCATCTCGCCCGCCATCGCATTCGCCGTGCAGGCGATGATCGGGATGCGGGCGAGCCCCAGCGCCGCCTCGTCCGCGCGTATGCGCCGCGCGAGCTCGTAGCCGTCCATCACCGGCATGTGGCAGTCGGTGAGCACGGCCCCGAATCCGCCCTCGCGCCACTTGGCGAGCGCCTGGACGCCATCCTCGGCAAGCACGGCCGCGTGGCCCACGGTGTTCACCTGCTTCAGCAGCACCATTCGATTCACCGGGTGGTCGTCCACCACCAGCACCAGCGAGCGCATGCGCCGTGCGTCGTCCACGCTCGAGGCCTCCCGCCGAACATACGCACTCTCGACAAGCGCCGGTGGCGGCGCGTGGCCCTGGCCCCCTTCCACCCGCTCGAGCGTGAGCGTGATCGCGAGCGTCGTGCCCGTGCCGAGCTCGCTCGACAGGGTGACCTCGGCGCCCATGATCTCCGCCACGCGCCGGCAGATGGCGAGGCCCAGGCCCGTGCCGCCGAAGCGGCGCGAGGCATCGCCGCTCACCTGCGAGAAGGGCTCGAAGAGGCGCTTGCTGTCCTCCCCCGAAATGCCGATGCCGGTATCGGTCACCGTGAGGCGAACGGTATCGCGCAGGGCGACGCGCTCCACCAGGTCCGCCCTCACGCAAACCTCGCCGCGCTCGGTGAACTTGATCGCGTTGCTCACGAAGTTGCTGAGCACCTGCTGCAGGCGCAGCGGATCCACCATGAGGGTGGGGCTGATGGCCGCGTCCACGTGGCGCTCGAGGCGCAGGCCCTTGCTGCTCGCGTTGCCCGCGTAGATGTTGCAGACGCGATGGACCACTTCGGCGACCGACGAGGGCTCCGGGCGAACCTCGAACTTGCCGGCCTCGATCTTCGAGAAGTCCAGGATGTCGTCGATGATGCGCAGCAGCGAGCGGCTCGATTCGCGCACCACCGCCAGGGCGGTGCGTTGCTCGCCGCTCAGGTCCGTGAGCGCGAGCAGCTCGAGCATGCCGAAGATGCCGTTCATCGGCGTGCGGATCTCGTGGCTCATGGTGGCGAGGAACATGCTCTTCGCGCGGTTGGCGCTGTCGGCCGCGTCGCGGGCCTCATGGAGCTCGCGCTGCAGCTCCTTCTCGGCGGTGACGTCCATCCAGTAGCCGTTCCAGAGGATGGTGCCGTCGGGATCCTTGCGCAGGAAAGCGGACGCCCGCAGCCAGCGAACCTGGCCAGGATCGCCGTGCACCCGGAAGTCGTATTGCACGACGCCCAGGTCGAGCTCGGCCTGCGCCATGTGGCGCGCGAGCAGCTCGCGATCGTCGGGCACGATCGTCTCCCACATCGCGGCGAAGTCGCGCATCGCCGCTTTCCGATCGACCCGGCGCAACGACTCGACCGAGGGCGACAGGAATTCGAAGCGCCGGGTCCCGTCGCGCAGCCTGCGCAGCTGGTAGGTGGCGCCGGGCAGGCTGTGCGCCATGTCGAGCAGCTTGGTCTCGGCGCGGGTGCGGGCGCGGGCCTCGAGGATATAGCCCACGTAGCCCGGGACCATCACGCTCAACGAGAGCGCGGCGGCCAGCAACAGCAGCAGGATGGCCTGGTCGTGGTCGCGGCTCTCCGCGGCACGGCGCAGCTCCAGAAGCCGCTTCTCCTCGTTGCGGATCTCGTCGGCGATCGTGTAGAACCGCGTCGAGGCGAGCTCTCCGCGCCGCGTATGGGCACGCAACGCCTCGAAATCGCGCTCGGCCGGAAGCGGCGAGGTCTCGTGCATGATCGCCGTGCGCTCGTCCAGGGCAGCGCGCAGCTTTCGCAGGCGCTGCTGCTGCAACGCATGGTCCGCAGTGAGGCGGATCAGTTTGTCGATCTGCCCGGCGGTTTCGGCGAGCGCGACATCGCGATCGGCGCGAAAGCTCGCCTCGCCGGTCAACACGAAGCCTCGCTGCGAAGCATCGGCCCGGCTGAGCGACTCCTCGGCGCCGCTCACCTCGTCGAGGACTTCGAGTGTGTGCCCGACGGCCTGCCCGGCCTCGCGGGCGCGGTTCGTCGCGCTGTAAAGCGTGAAGCCGACGAGCGCGATCGTCACGGCCGCACCCCAGTAGCCGATGTGGCCGAGGGGAAAGCGTGAAGTCGTAGCCTCGCCGGCAGGCGGGGCCGATCTCTTCCCGATCTGCATGTTCCGCCGAGTCTCTCCCGGCGCGGCGATGCGGCGCCATCAGGCAATCCCCGGTTCGCGCCTTCGAAAAACCCTAGGCCGGCCGAGCGGCCGCGCGCCGATTATTCCAGCGCGGCCGCGTTGGATCAGTCCGGCCGGTCGACGGTGACCAGGTTGTGGCGCGCCGCGTACATCACCAGGCCCGCGATGTCGTGGATTCCCAGCCGGGACATCACCGAGGCGCGATGGGTCTCGACCGTCTTGATGCTCACCTCCAGGATCGCGGCGATCTCCTTGGTGCTCTTGCCCTCGGCGATCATCTGCAGGACCTCGCGCTGGCGAAGCGTGAGGGAGTCGAGCGACGATTCCGGCTCCGCGCCAGGCTCCATGAGCAGTGCGACCAGCTGGCGCGAGACGCGTGAGCTCAGGTACACGTCGCCCCTCATGAGCGCCTCGATGGCGAGGCCCAGCTCCTGGGGCGCGGAGTCCTTCACCAAATAGCCCGAGGCTCCGGCGCTGATCGCGCGGCGCACGAATTCCTCGGCCGCGTGCATCGAAAGGATCAGCACTTTCGCCGACGGCGCCTCGGCGAGCACCAGCGCCGTGGCGTCGATCCCGTTCAGCTCCTTCATGGAGATGTCCATGATGACGACATCGGGCTGGTGCGCGCGGGCCGCGGCCATGGCCTCGCGGCCATTGGCCGCCTCCGCGACGATCTCGACCTGGTCGATCGCCTCGGCGAGCGCGCGAATCCCCGCCCGCACCAGGGTATGGTCGTCGACCAGCAGGATGCGGGTCTTCCTCAGGAACGGTCTCCCGCCGCCTGGCGCTCGTCATGCGCCGCCGTAACCGGGAAGCGGGCGACGACGATCGTGCCCTGCGCGGGCCCGGTCTGCATCGTGAGGCTTCCCCCGGCCAGGCGCGCGCGTTCCTCCATGCTGATGAGGCCGAGGCTTCCCGCGGCCAATGCCTGCCCGCGCATCGCGAGCGCATCGAAGCCGCGGCCGTTGTCGCGCACCGTGAGGATCACCGCGTCCTCGTCCGAATCGAGCTCGATCGCGATCTGGGCCGCGCCCGCATGGCGCGTCGCATTGCTGAGGGCCTCCTGGCAGATGCGATAGCACGCGACCTCCACGGGCACCGGGAATCGCGCGATCGTGCCGATGCGGCAGACGATCGCGAGGCCGGTGAGCGTCTTCTGGCGGCGCGCCAGCCAGCGCAAGGCGTCGGCGAGCCCGAGCTCCCCCAGCTGGGGCGGCACCAGCTCGACGGAGAGCTCGCGCACGCGCTCCTGGATCGTGTCGGCCACGCTCGCGCAGTGCGCCACGAGCTCGACATCCTTGGCCTCGACGCGCTGGCGCAGGTTGTGCAACGCGATGCGCAGCGCCACGAGCGACTGGCCCACGTCGTCGTGAAGCTCGCGCGAGATGCGGCGCCGCTCCTCCTCCTGGACGGCCAGCACGCGCTTGGAGAGCGCGGCGAGGCGCTCGTTCGCCTCGGCGATGGCGGCCTGGGCGCTCTCGCGCTGCGTCACGTCCTGCGCGATCGCGAGAAGCACCCCTCGCCCGTTCAGCTCGATCTCCTTCGCGTCGATCGAAAGGTGCACGACCACCCCGTCGGCGCGGCGCATCCGGTACGTGCTTCGAAGCGCGAAGGTGTCGCCGCTGCGCGCCTTGGCGCGATTCGCGCGGACCAGGTCGCGATCCTCCGCGATCACGAGCCCGAGCGTCTCCTGGCCTTCGAGCGTGCCGGGCGCCACGCCCATGATCTCGCACATGCGCGGATTGGCGTAGACGAAGCGGAAATCGCGGTCCAACAAGTAGATCCCGGCGATCGACTGCTCGACCAGCGTGCGGTAGCGGGCCTCGGCCTCGCGCAGGGCGTTCTCGGCGGCCTTGCGCGCGGTCACGTCCTCGACCACGCCGCCGATCCAAGCAGTGCGGCCCGACGAATCGCGCAGCGGGAAGGTATGCACGTTGCCGATGCGTTCCGCGCCGTCGGCATGCCGGAAGCGCATCTCCTGATCCATCACTGCGTCGGGCTGGCGCTCGATGTGCTCGGCCAGAAGGGCGAGGTCGTCCGGGTGCAGGATGCGCAGCACGTCGCCGATCGGATCGCCGGGCGCGATGTCGCGGCCGGTGAGACGCCGGAAGGCCGCATTCACGAACTTGTAGCGCCCGTCGTCCACGCCGCGGATGAACATGCCGAGCGGCGAGTTGTCCGCGAAGAGCCAGAAGGTTTCCTCGCTCTCGCGCAGCTCGCGGGCGAGCAGCTCGCGGTCGCTTCGCAGCTTGCGCAGCGACATCTGGATGCGTGCCTGGTTGCCGATGCGCGCGAGCATCTCGCCGGGATTGATCGGCTTGGCGATGAAGTCGCAAGCGCCCGATTCGAGGGCTTCGCCCATGACGGCCGGGTCCGACGTGACCGCGATCATGGCCGGCGGATCGTCGCCGGCGATCGCGCGCACGCGCTGCATGAGGCCAAAGCCGTTGTATCCGGGCATCAGCATGTCCACGACCAGCACGTCCGCACCGAGCGCGCTCACGAGGTCGCAGACCGCCAGCGGCTCGTTGGTGACGCGCACGCGCCGGTAGCCCGCGCCCACGAGGGCGGACTCCATGAGGCGGCCGTCGGCCGCGTTGTCGTCGACGACGAGGATGCGCGCGTCCAGGCTGAGGGTGGTCGCCAGCACGGCTACGTCATGTGCTGGCCGCCGTTGATGGCGATGTTCGCCCCGGTGAGGAACGCAGCCTCGTCGGAGGCGAGGTAGGCGCACAGCCCCGCCACTTCCTCGGGCTTGCCCAGGCGGCCCACGGGGATCTGCGGGACGATCTTCGTGTCGAGCACGTCCTTCGGGATCGCGAGCACCATCTTGGTCCCGATGTAGCCGGGCGAGATCGTGTTCACCGTGACGCCCTTCCTCGCCACCTCGAGCGCCAGCGCCTTCGTGAAGCCGTGCATGCCGGCCTTGGCCGCCGAGTAGTTGGTCTGGCCGAAGGCGCCCTTCTGGCCGTTCACGCTCGAGACGTTGATGATGCGGCCCCAGCCGCGCTCCACCATGCCGTCGCACACGGGCTTGGTCACG
>DATBEA010000275.1:0-3876 GCA_036276215.1 Usitatibacter sp. | reverse complement strand
GCAACCTCGCCAGGAGAAAGATGCCATGGACGTCCGTGCGGCCGTTGCACACAAGGCAGGTGCGCCTCTCGTCATCGAAACCGTCCAGCTCGCCGGCCCCAAGGCGGGCGAGGTGCTGATCGAGATCAAGGCGACCGGGATCTGCCACACCGACGAGTTCACGCGGTCGGGCGCCGACCCGGAGGGCCTCTTTCCGGCCATCCTCGGTCACGAGGGGGCGGGCGTCGTGGTCGACGTGGGCCCGGGTGTCACGAGCTTGAAGAAGGGCGACCATGTCATTCCGCTCTACACGCCCGAATGCCGCCAGTGCAAGTCGTGCCTGTCGCGCAAGACCAACCTGTGCACGGCGATTCGCGCTACGCAGGGCAAGGGCCTGATGCCCGACGGCACCAGCCGCTTCTCGCTCGACGGAAAGCCCGTGTACCACTACATGGGGTGCTCCACCTTCGCCAACTTCACGGTGCTTCCGGAAATCGCCGTCGCGAAGATCCGCGAGGACGCGCCTTTCGAGAAGGTCTGCTACATCGGCTGCGGCGTGACCACCGGAATCGGCGCCGTGATCAATACGGCGAAGGTCGAGCCGGGCGCGAACGTCGTGGTCTTCGGCCTGGGCGGCATCGGCCTGAACGTGGTGCAGGGCGCGCGCATGGCGGGCGCGGACAAGATCATCGGCGTGGACTTGAACCCGGCGCGCGAGGCGCTCGCCCGCAAGTTCGGCCTCACGCACTTCGTGAATCCCAAGGACGTGAAGGACGTCGTGCCGCACCTCGTCGAGCTTACCGGGGGCGGCGCGGACTACAGCTTCGAGTGCATCGGCAACGTGGACGTGATGCGCCAGGCGCTCGAATGCTGCCATCGCGGCTGGGGCGTCTCGGTGATCATCGGCGTCGCGGGCTCGGGGCAGGAGATCAAGACGCGTCCCTTCCAGCTCGTGACCGGGCGCGTGTGGAAGGGCACGGCCTTCGGCGGCGCGCGCGGGCGCACCGACGTCCCCCGGATCGTGGACTGGTACATGGAAGGCAAGATCAACATCGACGATCTCATCACCCACGTAATGCCGCTCGACCGCATCAACGAAGGCTTCGACCTCATGCACGAAGGCAAATCGATTCGCTCGGTAGTCACCTATTAGAGGAGGTATCGCAATGGCATCCGTTTCCATCCATCCCTCGATCGACAAGGGAATCAAGCCCGCGGCGGCGAATTTCGCCGGCGGAACGCTCAGCTGCAAGTGCGCCGACAAGAAAGTGACCGTCTCGATCAAGGGGCAGTCGGCCCACAACCACGCCTGCGGCTGCACCAAGTGCTGGAAGCCGGCGGGCTCGCTCTTCTCGCAGGTCGCGGTCGTGGGCCGCGACAACCTCTCGGTGACCGCGAACCAGGACAAGCTCAAGGTCGTCGACGGCAACGCGACGATCAAGCGCCATGCCTGCACCGGCTGCGGCGTGCACATGTACGGGCGCATCGACAACACCAAGCACCCGCTGTATGGCTTCGACTTCATCCATACGGAGCTTTCCCCGGAATCGGGCTGGTCGCCGCCCGAGTTCGCGGCGTTCGTCTCGTCCATCATCGAATCCGGGGCGGACCCCGACAAGATGGGCGCGGTGCGCGGACACCTGAAATCGATCGGGCTCGAGCCCTACGATGCCCTGTCGCCGCCTCTCATGGATTTCATCGCGACAGGGCTGGCGAAGGCATCGGGCAAGTACAAGACCGCGGCCTGATGCACGTTCCCGGCTCGCCCACGCGGGCCGGGAGCCCCCGATGACGATCACCACCGTCTCCCTGAACAAGTGCTTCGGGGGGACGCAGGCCGTGCACAGCCATGCCTCCCCGGAGCTCGGCTGCACGATGCGCTTCGGCGTGTTCCTGCCGCCGCAGGCCGCCGCCGGCCGCGTCCCCGCGCTCTATTGGCTCTCCGGGCTCACGTGCACGGAGGAGAACTTCATCGTGAAGGCGGGAGCGCAGCGCGTGGCGTCCGAGCTGGGCATGGCGCTCATCGTTCCCGACACGAGCCCCCGCGGGCTCGCGATCCCCGGCGAGGCCGAGAGCTTCGACTTCGGCCTCGGGGCGGGATTCTACGTGGACGCCACCCAGGCTCCCTGGTCGCGCGGCTATCGCATGTATTCGTACGTCACCCGGGAATTGCCGGCGCTTGTCGCGGCGAACTTTCCCGTGGACGTGGAGCGCGTGGGCATCTTCGGGCACTCGATGGGAGGCCATGGAGCCCTCACCATCGCGCTGAAGAACCCGCGCGACTACCGAAGCGTCTCGGCGTTCGCCCCGATCGCCTCCCCCATGCGTTGTCCCTGGGGCGAGAAGGCGCTCAGCCGCTACCTGGGCACGGACCGCGAGGCCTGGCGGGAGTACGACGCCACCGCGCTCATCGAGACGCGCGGTTGGGCCGGCCCTGCGATCCTCGTCGACCAGGGCACCAAGGACCAGTTCCTCGAACCCCAGCTCAAGCCGCAGCTCCTGCGCGATGCGTGCGAGGCTGCCCGCGTGCCGCTGGAGCTACGGATGCAGGAAGGCTACGACCACAGCTATTTCTTCATCGCCACGTTCATCGCCGATCACCTGCGCTTTCACGCGCGCAACTTGGTTACCCGGGCCGGAGCTGCGCAAGTCTAGGCATTCAGGCGGGCGGACGCCATCCTCCACCCAGCGTTCGGTACAGGTCGACCCGGTTCGTGAGCTGCTGCAGGCGCGTCGAGACGAGCGCGAGCTGCGCGTCGTAATAGCCGGTCTGCGCGGTGAGCACCGTGAGGTAGTTTTCGACGCCGTTCCGGTAACGAAAGTCGGAGAGCTCGAGCGAGCGGCGCTCGGCCGCGACGTAGCGCTCGGTCGCGGCGACCTGGTCGTCATACGTGCCGCGCGCGGCCAGGCCGTCGGAGACCTCCCGGAAGGCCGACTGGATGGCCTTCTCGTACTGCGCGATGCCGATGTCCTTCTGCACCTTCGCCACGTCGAGGCTCGCGCGGAGCGCCCCGGCGTTGAAGATCGGCAGCGTGAGCGACGGGACCAGGGACCATGCCGCGGCTCCCGCATGGAACAGCCCGGCGAGCGACGGGCTCTCGACGCCGAGGCTTCCCGTGAGGCTGATGCTCGGAAAGAAAGCGGCGCGCGCCGCGCCGATGTTCGCGTTCTCCGCGCGAAGGATCGATTCGGCCTGGAGGATGTCCGGACGGCGCGCAAGCAGGTCCGACGGCAAGCCTTCGGGGATCTCGGCGAGGATCGCCTGCGCGCCCAGGCGCACCGGCGGCGGAAGATCGGCGGGCAAGGGCTCGCCGACCAGCAGCACGAGCGCGTTCTCTGCCTGCGCGCGGCCACGCAATTGCTCCGCGTGGCTCGCCTGCGCGAGCTCGACCGCGGTCTGTGCCTGGCGCATGGCGAGCTCGGTGCCGGTGCCGGACTCGAACTGAAGCTTCACGATGTCGTAGGAGGCCTGCGCGGTCTTGATGGTGCGCTCGGTCACCCGGAGCTGCTCGTCGAATGCGAGGAGCGTGAGGTATTGATCGGCCACCTGCGAGATGAGCAGGATGCGCGCAGCCTGCTGCGCGTGCTCCGAGGCGAAATATTGCTGCAGTGCCGCGTCGTCGAGGCTTTTCAGCCGGCCGAAGAAATCGATCTCCCACGAAGCCGATGCGCCGGCCTCGTAGGCCTGGGACGTATCGGCCTGTCCGTTCGATGCAACGCCGGCGGGCGTGTGCGTGCGCGTCGCGCCGGCGAATGCGCCGACCTGGGGATAGAGCGTCGCGCGCTGGATCCGGTATTGCGCGCGCACCCGCTCGACGTTCAGCATCGCGACGCGCAGGTCGAGGTTCCTGGCGAGCGCGATCTCCTCGAGGCGCTGCAGCCGCGCATCGCGCAGGA
>DATBEA010000274.1:0-4201 GCA_036276215.1 Usitatibacter sp. | reverse complement strand
TGCGCGCCATGGGAGACGCCATCGCGCACCGCGGCCCCGACGGCGAGGGCATCCACGTCGATCCCGCGAATGCCGTGCACCTGCTGCACCGGCGCCTCGCCATCATCGACATCGCGGGCGGCGAGCAGCCGATGTGGAACGAGACGCGCGAGGTGTGCGTGATCTTCAACGGCGAGATCTACAACCATCTCGAGCTGCGCGCCGAGCTCCTCGCCCTGGGGCACACGTTCCGCTCCGACCATTCGGATACCGAAGTGCTGGTGCACGGCTACGAGGCTTGGGGCGAAGGCCTTGCCGAGCGCCTGAACGGCATGTTCGCGTTCGCGATCTACGACGCCGCCCGGCGCAGCCTCTTCCTCGCGCGGGACCGTTTCGGCAAGAAGCCGCTCTACTACAGCGCACGCCCCGGTTTCTTCGCGTTCGCCTCCGAGCTCACGGCGCTGCTGAAGCACCCGGGGGTGGAGCGGCGCATCGATCGCGCATCGCTTCGCAAGCTCTTCGCCTATGGCTTCATCCCCGCGCCGCGATCGCTCTACGAGACCGTGAAGCGCCTGCCCGGCGGGCATTGGATGACCGTGGACCTCGATCGCCTCGGCGAGCCGAAGGTGCATCGCTACTGGGAGTTCGCCATCGAGCGGCCCGACAGGATGCCCGCGAATCCCGAGGCCGTGTGGGGCGAGGAACTGCGCCACCTCCTTTCGCAGGCGGTGCGCCGGCGCCTCATGAGCGACGTGCCGCTGGGCGTCTTCCTCTCGGGCGGCGTCGATTCGAGCGCGGTGCTGGCCTATGCGACCGAGGGCCTGGGCCGCGGGGCGGTGAGCACCTTCTCCATCGGGTTTCGCGAGCCGAGCTTCGACGAGTCGGAGTACGCGCGGGTGGCGGCGGCGCACTTCGGCTCACGCCACCACGAGCGCATCCTCGGCATCGACGAGGCGCGCACGCTCACGCCGGAGGTCCTTCATCGCCTCGACGAGCCGTTCGCCGATCCCTCGATCGTGCCCACGTTCCAGCTCTGCCGCTTCGCCCGCGAGAACATCACGGTGGCGCTCGGCGGCGATGGCGGCGACGAGCTCTTCGCCGGCTACGATCCGTTCAGGGCGCTGGCGGTCGCGCGTTGGTACAACGCGCTCGTGCCCCGGAGCATGAAGGCGGGAATCCGCCGGCTCGCCGACTGGCTGCCGGTCTCCGGCGAGAACATGAGCCTCGAGTTCAAGGTGAAGCGCGGCCTTCGCGGCGCGTCGTTTCCCGAGGCGATGTGGAATCCCGCGTGGCTGGGCCCGCTCGAGCCGCGCGAGGTGGCCGAGCTCTTCGACGAGCCGGTGGCCGCCGAGGACCTCTACTCCGAGGCGATCGAGGCGTGGGAAGGCACGAGCGCAAGCCATGTCGTGGACAAGACGCTCGAGTTCTACACGCGCTTCTACCTGCAGGACGACATCCTCGCCAAGGCCGACCGCGCCTCCATGATGGTCTCGCTCGAGGTGCGCTCGCCATTCCTCGACCAGGACCTCGCGGACTTCGCGCGCCGCATTCCCCACGAGTACAAGTACCGCGACGGAACCACCAAGTACATCCTCAAGTCGGCATTGCGCGGCGTGGTGCCCGATACGCTCCTCGACCGGCGCAAGAAGGGCTTCGGCATCCCGCTCACGCAGTGGCTGCGAAGCTGGGGCGAGGAGCGCTTCCCGCGGGCGGGCGCGGTGGTGGGCAACCGCGAGTGGCCGAGCGCCGCGCTCGCGGAGCACCGCTCGGGCAAGCGGGACCATCGCCTGGCGCTCTGGTGCCTGCTGGCCCTCGAGCGCCACGAGGAAGCCCTCGCATGAGCGGCGCAGACCAGAAGACCGCCGACGCGTTCGCCTCCTCGTGGAACAACCTTCCGGCGGGATCGGTGTACACGCAGGCGCAGGTTGCCGATTGGTTCGCGCCGCTGACTCCCGCCGACATCCGCGGCCGCCGCGTCGTCGAGCTGGGCTGCGGCAACGCGAGCCTCATGGTCCACGTGCTGCGGTGGGGGCCCGCGCAATTGGACGGCATCGACCTCGGCGATTCGGTCGCGTCGGCACGCGCGAACCTCGAGGCCGCGGGTACCGGCAACTGGCAGGTGCTGCAGGCGGACCTCACGCGCTTCGAGAGCGACGGCTACGACGTGGCCTACAGCATCGGCGTGCTCCATCATTTGAAGGAGCCGCGCGCCGGTTTCGAATCCGTGGTGCGCAACACGCGCCCGGGCGGGCGGTTCCATTGCTGGGTGTACGCGCGCGAAGGCAACGGCGTCGTGATCCACGTGGTGGATCCCTTGCGGCGCGTGGCCTCGCACCTGCCCTGGTGGCTCACCAAGTACGGCCTCGCCACGCCGCTCGTCTTTCCCTATTTCCTGTATGCGAAGGCGCTGCGTGGCCTGCCGCGCTGGGGGTGGCTCCGCGCGCTGCCCCTCTACGACTACAGCCAGTGGATCGCCGAGCGCGAGTACGCGTTCTTCCGCCACGTGGCTTTCGACCAGCTGGTCACGCCGCAGACCGCTTACATCGACCGCGCGACGATCCAATCGTGGCTCTCGGGACATCCGGGGGTCGAGCCGGGCAGCACGTACGTGATCATGCGCAACGGAAATTCCTGGAAGTTCGGCGGAAAACGCAAGGAGAAGCCATGAGGATCGCACTGGCCATCGCCGCGATGATCACGTTCACCGTGATCGCCAATTTGCTGCTCAAGACCGGTGCCGTGATGGGCCGGGAGTCGGGCGGCGCGTGGTGGGAGCAGCTCTTGAACTGGCGCATCGCGCTGGGCTTCGCGAGCTTCGCCGTCGCGGCCTTCTTCTACACGATCGTGCTGCGCTCGGTGCCGCTCAACGTGGCCCAGTCCTTCACCGCCGCCCAGTTCGTGGCGATCGTGCTCGCCTCGGCGCTGGTCCTGGGCGAGCCCATCAGCGGGATCCGCTGGGCCGGGATGGCCCTCATCGCCTGCGGCATCGCGATCGTGGGCTGGTCGCAAGCGTAAATCGGGGACAGACCACGTTTTTCGCCGCTTGACGGCAGGCCGCGAGGAAAACGTGGTCCGTCCCCGATTTCCTGTTCCCTGATATGGAACGACGTTCCATTTGACTGGGACCGGGGTAGAATGGGTTGGTCGCATCCCCGATTTTCGCCGTGAAGCTCCTTCCCGCCCTGCTGCTGGCCGCGCTGCTGCCGTGGAATTCCGCGGCGGCCGGGGACGCCTTTCGCCATGAGGGCGCGGAGCGCGAGGCGAAGCTCGCCGAGGGCGCCCGCCGCGAGGGCGCGCTCGTCCTCTACACGTCGCTCGCCCCTTCCGAATCGAAGCCGCTCGCGGAAGCCTTCGAGCGCAAGTACGGCGTGAAGGTCGAGCTCTGGCGCGCGCTCTCCGACAAGGTGGTGCAGCGGGTCGTGACCGAGGCGCAGGCGCGGCGCAACTCCGTGGACGTGGTCGAGACCAACGGCCCGGAGATGGAGATGATCGCGCGCGAGCACCTGTTCACGCCGTCGCGCTCTCCCTATGCCGAGGACCTTCCCGCTGCCGCCGTGCCGCAGCACCGCGAATGGCTTCCCGACCGGATGAACTACTTCGTGGTCGGCTACAACACCGCGAAGGTGAAGCGCGAGGAGATCCCCAGGACCTACGAAGGCTTCCTCGACCCGCGCTGGCAGGGCCGCATCGGGCTCGAGGCGACCGACACCGAGTGGATGGCCGCCCTGGTGAAGGCGTGGGGCGAGGAAAAGGGCATGGATTACTTCCGGCGGCTCGCCGCGATGAAGCCCGACGTGCGCAAGGGCCACGTGCTGCTCGCCGAGCTCGTGGCGGCGGGCGAGGTCCCCGTGGGGCTCACGATGTACGAGGCCAACATCCAGTCGCTCAAGCGACGCGGCGCGCCCATCGACTTCGTTCGCGTGCAGCCCGTGGTGGCGCGCCCGCAGGGCATCGGCGTGGCCAAGGCCGCGCCACACCCGAACGCCGCGCTCCTCTTCGTCGATTTCGTGCTCTCGCCCGAAGGCCAGCGCCTCTTCGAGTCCATGGGCCGCGGTCCCGCGAGCCGCAAGGTGAAGGGCGCTCTCGGCGATTTTCCCTTCACGACGCTCCAGCCCGCCGCCGTCCTCGACGAGGCCGCGCGCTGGGAGAAGTTGTGGAACGAGCTCTTCCTGCAGAAATGACCCATCGACCCGCGAGGGCACGCGCATGACCGAAACGCTTC
>DATBEA010000273.1:0-3456 GCA_036276215.1 Usitatibacter sp. | reverse complement strand
CCAGGCCCGCATCCAGGAGCTCTCGGAGGAATACTCGCGCGCCATGGTAGGCACCCGTCAACGCGTGCTTGTGGAAGGCGTTTCCAGGAAGAGCGAGCAAGACCTCGCGGCGCGCACCGAAAATAACCGCATCGTCAATTTCGCCGGACCTGCCCGGCTCATCGGCCACTACGTCGAGGTCGAGATCACGCAGGCGTACCCGCACAGCCTTCGCGGCCGCGCGGTCATCACCGAAACAGTCCAGGAGTCTCCATGAAAGCATCGCTTCGCAGGGCCGCCCTCGCATCCGCCGTCGCCTTCGCCTTTGGCGCCTTCGCCCAGGGCCCGGCCCCCACGCCGCCCCCGGGCCCGGCGCCCGCGCCCCAGCCCCAGCCTCCGGGACCCGGCCCCACGCCGCCCGGCCCGGCGCCGCAGGTCTCGCCGGCCACCGCCGCCGTCGTGAGCGTGCCCACGACGCTGCCCGGCACGCCGCAGACTTCGCCCGCGATTCCCGCCGCGAAACCGTTCGCCGAGGTGGTGAAGGGCGCCAAGGAGCTGCCCGGCTACTTCAACCTCTACGAGAAGGAGGAAAAGGTCTGGATGGAGTTGAAGCCCGACCAGTTCGACAAGCCCTACTACCTCTCGATCAATCGCACGCGCGGCCTGGGCGAGAACTTCATCTTCCCGTTCATGGTGAAGGGCTACATCGTCGAGTTCCACAAGATCGGCCCGCTGGTGCAGATGTTCGCCAAGAACCAGCGCTACGGCGCGAAGGAAGGCACGCCGCTCGCGCTCGCCGCCGCGCAAAGCTTCACCGACAGCCTGCTGGGCTCGGCCACGGTCGCGAGCCAGCCCGATCCGAAGTCGCACGCGGTGCTGATCGAGGCCAACGGCCTTTTCCTCGCCGACATCGCCGCGGACTCCACGCAGCTCGAGGCGGCCTACCGCGCGCCTTATTCGTTCGACCAGCGCAACTCGAGCTTCGAGAAGGTTCGCGCCACGCCCGACATGGCCACGTTCCAGGTTTCCGCGCACTTCGCCATTCCGAGGATCCCCGCGCCGCCGCAGACGGTGAACCCCGCGAACCCGCCGGTGCCGCTGCCGCAGACGCTCGAGGACGTGCGAAGCATGTTCCTCGGCTACCACTACAGCCTCGCGAAGCTGCCCGACACGCCCATGACCACGCGCGTGGCCGATCCGCGCGTGGGCCACTTCACGACGCGCCACAACGAGTACACCACGGACCTCGCGCCCTTCCCGCGCCAGTACTTCGTGAACCGCTGGAGGCTCGAGAAGAAGGACCCGGGCGCCGAGCTTTCCGAGCCGAAGCAGCCCATCGTCTTCTGGATGGACCGCAACGTCCCCGTCGAGTACCGCGACACCGTGAAGGCCGGCATCCTCGAGTGGAACAAGGCCTTCGAGCGCATCGGCTTCAAGGACGCGATCCACGTCGAGATGCAGCCCGACGACGCGGAATTCGACACGGCGGACCTGCGCCACGCTTCCGTGCGCTGGTACCTGGACACGAGCGATGGCGCGCTCGCCATCGGTCCCTCGCGCATCGACCCGCGCACGGGCGAGATCCTCGACGCGGACATCGGCGTCTCCCAGGGCTGGACGCGCCTTCCGCGGCGCCTGGCCGGCGAGCAGTTCCCGCGCCCCATGCCCAAGCCCTCCATCCCCGGAGCGGACAGCGACGATTCGCTGTGCATGTACGGCGAGCAAGCGATGCAGGAGGCGATGTTCGCCGAGGGCCTGCTGGAGTCGCGCGGCGAGATCGACCCCAACGGCCCCGAGGCCGAAGCCATCATCAAGGCCACGCTGAAGGACGTGATCACCCACGAGGTAGGCCACACGCTGGGCCTTCGCCACAACTTCCGCGCCTCGACCGTGTACACCGAGAAGGAGCTCGCCGATCCCGAGTTCACCCGCAAGAACGGCATCTCGGGCTCGGTGATGGACTACAACGCGTGGAACATCGCCCTCGACAAGGACAAGCAGGGCGAGTACGTGATGAGCACCCTGGGCCCGTACGACTACTGGGCGATCGAGTACGCGTACAAGACGCTCCCCGCGGCCGAGGAGAAGCAGGACCTCGCGAGGATCGCCTCGCGCAGCAGCGACCCGAAGCTCGCCTACGCCACGGACGACGAGACCGGCGACAGCATGGATCCGAGCGTGAACCTTCGCGACCTCGGCTCCGATCCGCTCGTCTTCGCGAAGAAGCGCATGCAGCTCTCCCGCGAGCTGTGGGACCGGTGGCAGACCCGCAAGCTTCCCGCCGACGAGAGCCGCGAGGTGCTCTATCGCAACGTCGTGTCCGGCTTCACGCAGTACGCGCTCGCCTCGCAGGTCGCCTCCAAGTACGTGGGCGGCGTCGTGTACGTGCGCGACTACGCGGGAAGCGACCGCCCGTCGTTCACGCCCGTGGATCCCGCGCGCCAGCGCGAAGCGCTGAAGGTCGTGACCGACGGCCTCTTCCAGGCCGACAGCTTCAAGTTCAAGCCCGAGTTCCTCGCGCGCGTCGCCGGCGACCCGTTCGAGCAGGGCCCGGGAGAGCGTGCCAACTTCACTCTCGCCTCGCGCGTGCTCCAGGTGCAGACCTCCACGCTCGACCGGCTGATGAGCGACGCGGTCGCCTCGCGCCTGCTCGACTCGGGCCTCAAGCTCGGCGACCAGAAGAAGGCGCTCTCCCTTTCCGACCTGTACGACAACCTGCAGGGCGCGATCTGGAGCGAGCTCAGGACGGGCGGCGACATCTCGCTCATGCGCCGCAACCTGCAGCGCGAGTACGTGAAGCGCATGACCCTCATCCTCACCCGCGGCAACGCGACGGGGCCGGCGGATGCGCGTGCGCTGGAGCGTGAGAACGCGAAGACGCTCATCACCGCGATCCATTCCGCGCAGGGACGTCCCGGCTTGTCGAAGGAAGCGCGTGCGCACCTCGCCGACAGCGCCAACACGCTGGACGAGGCCCTCAAGGCACCCATGATGCGCATGGGCTGAGGTGCCGACCAAGCGCAGGGCGACGGAGGAAGTCGTCTTCCGGCCGGTGGACAACGGCCGGCTCGCCGCCCTGTGCGGCCCGGTCGACGCGAACCTGCGCCAGATAGAGACGGCGCTCGACGTGTCCATCGCGAGGCGCGGCGAGCGCTTCGCGATCTCGGGACCGCGCGAGAAGGCGGGCCAGGCCGCGCAGGCGCTGCGGCGCTTCTACGACCAGGCCGCCCGGGACCTCACCGTCGAGGACATCCAGCTGGGCCTCGTGGAGATCGCGCACCCGCGCCGCAAGCAGGACGCGGAGTCGCCTGCCCTCATGATCCCGCGGCGCACCGAGCTCACCGCCCGCACCCCGCGCCAGGCACAGTACCTGCAGCAGATGCGCAGCAACGACATCACGTTCTGCGTGGGGCCGGCGGGCACGGGAAAGACTTTCCTGGCGGTCGCCGCGGCCGTGGACGCGCTCGAGCGCGACGC
>DATBEA010000272.1:0-6050 GCA_036276215.1 Usitatibacter sp. | reverse complement strand
GACCGCGGTCTCGGACCTGGAGGTGATCTCGCAGGAAGAGAACGGCACCCTCTGGCACCTGCGCTACCCGCTGGAAGATGGCACGGGCCATCTCACGGTGGCCACGACGCGCCCGGAGACGATGCTGGGCGATCTCGCCGTGGCCGTGCATCCCGAGGACGAGCGCTATACGAAGCTCGTGGGGCGGAAGGTGAGGCTGCCGCTCGCCGATCGCCTGATCCCGGTCATCGCCGATACCTACGTGGACCGCGAGTTCGGCACGGGTGTCGTGAAGATCACGCCGGCGCACGACTTCAACGACTTCCAGGTGGGCGTGCGCCACGGGCTCACGCCGCTCAACATCTTCACGCTCGAAGCGCGCGTGAACGAGAACGCGCCGCTTCCCTACCAGGGCCTCGACCGCTATGCCGCGAGGAAGAAGGTGCTCGCCGACCTGGAGGCCGCGGGACTCATGGAAAGCGCCCGGCCCCACAAGCTCACGGTGCCGCGCTCCGACCGCACCAACGCGGTCGTGGAGCCGATGCTCTCGGACCAGTGGTTCGTGCGCATGGACGGCATGGCCAAGGCGGGCCTCGCCGCGGTGGCCAAGGGCGAGACGCGCTTCGTCCCCGAGGAGTGGACCAAGATCTACGACCAGTGGCTGGGGAACATCCAGGACTGGTGCATCTCCCGCCAGCTCTGGTGGGGCCACCAGATCCCGGCGTGGTACGCCGAGGACGGCACGCCCTTCGTGGGTCGCACGTTCGAGGAGGCTTCCCGCCACGCCACCGCCGCCGGCAAGAAGATCCGCGAAGACTCGCGCGACGAGGACGTGCTCGACACCTGGTTCTCGTCGGCGCTCGTGCCGTTCACGACGCTCGGCTGGCCCGATGAGAAGGAGTTCGAGCGCGAGCGGCGTTTCTACCTGCCCTCGACGGTGCTCGTCACCGGGTTCGACATCATCTTCTTCTGGGTCGCCCGCATGATCATGACCTCGCTGCAGTTCACGGGCGAGACGGCTTTCCGCGACGTGTACATCAACTCGATCGTGCGCGACGCCGAGGGCCAGAAGATGAGCAAGTCGAAGGGCAACACGATCGACCCGCTGGATGTGATCGACGGCATCGACTTCGAGGCGCTGCTCGCGAAATCCACGCAGGGGCTCATGCTGGCCTCGCACAAGGAGACCGCCGCCAAGCGCATCAAGCGCGAGTTCCCGACGGGCATCGACGCCTATGGGGCGGACGCGCTTCGCTTCACGTTCGCTTCACTTTCGACCTTCGGGCGCACGCTCAACTTCGACCTCAAGCGCTGCGAGGGTTACCGCAGCTTCTGCAACAAGGTCTGGAATGCCACGCGCTTCGTGCTCATGAACTGCGAGGGCAAGGACGTGGGCCTGGACGAGGCGAAGCCCCTCGAGCCCTCCGCGGTGGACCGGTGGATCGTGAGCCGGCTGCAGCGCACGGAAAAGGCCGTGGTGGAGGCGCTCGAGGCTTATCGCTTCGATACCGCCGCGCGCACCATCTACGAGTTCGCCTGGGACGAGTATTGCGACTGGTACGTGGAGCTCGCCAAGGTGCAGCTCGCGGAGGGCAACGAATCGCAGCAGCGCGCCACGCGGCGCACGTTGATCCGCGTCCTCGAAACCCTGCTTCGCCTCGCGCATCCGTTCATCCCGTTCATCACCGAGGACCTGTGGCAGATCGTGGCGCCGCTCGCCGGGAAGAAGGGCGAAAGCGTCATGGTGGCGCCCTACCCCGTGCCCGAGCTCGATCGCATCGACGAAGGCGCCGAGGGCTACGTCGAGACGCTCAAGGAATACGTGAACGCGATCCGCAACGTGCGCTCGACCAAGAACGTGTCGCCGGCGGAAAAGCTCGAAGCGCATTTCGAGATGAAGGGCGGGGCGAAGTTCGACCGGGGTCTCGCGCCGTACATCCAGGCGATCTCGCGGCTGTCGGCGATCCACGAGGGACCTCCCGCGGACCCGAAAGCCGCGGCGCCGATCGTCACGGGCACGGCCACGATCCACCTCGCCCTCCCGGCGGCAAGCCTTGCCCAGGACAAGGAGCGGCTCGCGAAGGAAGATTCGCGTCTCGTCGCGCAGATCGAGAACGACCGCACCAAGCTCGGGAACGCATCGTTCCTAGAGCGCGCGCCTTCGCATGTCGTCGAGGAGATCCGCAAGCGCCTCGCCGACAACGAGGCCAAGCTCGCCGACGTACGCGACCAGCTCGGAAATGGCCTGGCCGCATAGCCTACGCGCGCTCGGCTCGCCCAACTTCCGGCGCTACTACATAGGCCAGACCATCTCGATGGTCGGGACCTGGGTGCAGTCGGTCGCCGTGATGTGGCTCGCTTACCGGCTCTCGGGGTCCACATGGTTCACGGGGCTCGTGGGCTTCCTCACCAGCGCGCCGCACCTCTTCCTCGCGCCGTTCGCGGGCGTGCTGGGCGACCGCGTGAGCCGGCGCAAGCTCCTCATCCTGGTGCTCACGCTCATGGCGGCGCAGTCCGTGGTGCTTGCCGTGCTCACGGGAGCGCACATGATCACGATGCCCGCCCTCGCCGGCCTCGCGTTGTTCGGGGGCATCTGCAACTCGTTCGAGATCCCCACGCGGCAATCGATCTACTCGCAGCTCATCGACCGGCGCGAGGACCTGCCCAACGCCATCGCGCTCAACTCCATGCTGATGAACGGCACGCGGCTCATCGGCCCGTCCATCGGCGGCCTGCTCATCGCCGCATTCGGGGAGACGGTGTGCTTCGCGCTGAACGCCTTCTCGTACATCGCCGTGGTGGCCGCCCTCTTCACGCTCACGGTGCACCCGCGGCAGAAGCGCGCGCCCAGCCACCCGCTGCACGATCTCGCGGAGGGATGGCGCTACGCCATGGGCATGCTGCCGGTGCGCCGCATGCTCTTCACGCTGGCCGCGGTGAGCTTCTCCATCGCGCCCTATTCCACGCTCATGCCGGCGATCGCCGTGAAGACGTTCCACGAGGGCGCCTCGCTCGTGGGGGTGTTCATCGGCAGCGTGGGCCTTGGCGCGTTCGTCGCCGCAGTCTCGCTCGCGCGGCGCCCGAACGTTCGCGGGCTGGGCAAGTGGATCGCGGCCGCCGCGATCATCGCGGGCGTCGGCGCCGTGGGCTTCGGGTTGTCGCGCTGGGTGTGGCTCTCGTGCGGTCTGCTCATGATGGAAGGCTTCGGCATGTTCATGACGGGCGCCACCTGCAACACGATCATGCAGACCATCGTGGACGAGGAGAAGCGCAGCCGCGTGATGAGCTACTACACGATGTTCTTCGTGGGCACCGCGCCGCTGGGCCACTACCTCGCGGGATGGCTCGCCGACCACATCGGCGCGCCGCGAACCTTCCTCGTGGGCGGCGTGATCGCGCTCGCCACGGGGCTCGCCTTCCTCGCCCAGATGAAGTCCTTCCGCTCCCACCTGCGGCGGGTGTACATCAGCCGCGGCATCATCCCCTCGCTCGAGGACACGCGGGCGGCCAATCCCTGAGGCTCAGAAGTCAGCATTCGCCGGCGTATGATTCAGCCAAGATAAGAACAAGCGGGGAAATCGAATGGCCAACCTGGCGGGCAAGACGCTCTTCATCACGGGAGCTTCGCGCGGCATCGGGCGCGAGATCGCGTTGATCGCCGCTCGCGACGGCGCGAATGTGGCCGTGGCGGCCAAGACTTCGGACCCGCACCCGAAGCTCGCCGGGACGATCCACACGGTGGCCGACGAGATCCGCAAGGCCGGCGGGAAAGCGCTCGCGATCCAGCTCGACGTGCGCGACGAGGCCGCGATCGGCGCCGCGGTGGCGCAGGCGGTGGGGGAATTCGGCGGCCTCGACATCCTCGTGAACAACGCGAGCGCCATCAGCCTCACGCCCACGCTCGAGACGCCCGCGCGGCGCTTCGACCTCATGATGGGCGTGAACGTGCGCGGCACGTTCCTCTGCTCCCAGGCGTGCATCCCGCATCTCGCCAAGTCGGCCAACCCGCACATCCTCACGCTCTCCCCGCCCCTTTCGATGAAGGGCAAGTGGTTCGCGGGCCACGTGGCCTACACCATGTCCAAGTACGGGATGAGCATGTGCACGCTGGGAATGGCCGAGGAGCTTCGCGGCCAGGGCATCGCGGTGAACTCACTCTGGCCCCGCACCACGATCGCCACCGCGGCGGTCGAGGTGCATTTCCCGCCGGCGATCCTGGCCGCGAGCCGCACCGCCGCGATCATGGCCGACGCCGCGCACGCGATCCTCACGAGCGACGCCAAGGCCAACACGGGGAATTTCTACATCGACGAGGAGGTCCTGCGGCGCGCCGGAACCACCGACTTCGCCAAGTACGCCATCACCCCCGGCGTACCCCTCTTCCAGGACCTCTTCGTCGAATAAAGGGGTCAGATCCCTTTTTCACGAAAAAGGGGACAGATCCCTTCAGCGCTTCTTCATGAAGAAGGTGAACTCCGGCCCCTCGGAGTGCGAGAGGAGCTCGTTGCCGGTCTGCTTGCAGAAGGCCTGGAAGTCCTTCACGGAGCCGGGATCGGTAGCCACGACCTTCAGGACCTGGCCCGCCGTGAGGTCGCCCAGCGCCTTCTTGGCGCGAAGGATCGGCAGCGGGCAGTTGAGCCCGCGCACGTCGAGATCGCGGTCGAATGCTTGTTGCATCGTTCGGTTCTTTCGAGGGGCGGAAATCGTAACATGGGGCCCGCGTCGCTCCAACCCAAGACCGGCCCAAGTGATCTGTCCCCTTTTACGGCGAAAAAGGGATCTGACCCCAAGTGCCGCTAGGTGTTCTGTCCCCTTTTTCGTGAAAAAGGGCTCTGACCCCCACTCTTCTCGATGAGGCGGATGTCGCCCATGGTCATGCCGCGGTCGATGGCCTTGCACATGTCGTAGATGGTGAGGAGCGCGACCTGCACGGCGGTAAGGGCCTCCATCTCCACGCCGGTGCGCGCGGTGCACTCGACGGTGGCGCGAACGAGCACGCGCGATTTGGCCTTGTCGGTCTCGAAATCGACGCCGACCGCGGTGATTGGAACGGGGTGGCAGAGGGGGACCAGCTCGGCGGTGCGCTTGGTCGCCTGGATCGCCGCGATGCGCGCCACGCCCAGCACGTCGCCCTTCTTCGCGGTACCCGCGACGATCGTCGCGAGCGTGGCGGGCTTCATGCGGATCTCGCCGCCCGCCACGGCCACGCGGTGCGTCTCGGCCTTGCCCCCGACGTCAACCATCCGGGCGGCGCCACGTTCGTCGAAATGGGTCAGTTTTTCCGTCATAATGGGTTACGAATCGCTGCGCCGAGAGGCGCGATCCGCGATTACCATAGTAGCAGTTCGCCCCGATCCGCCTTGAGCCCGCGCCCCGCCATCGCCGCCTTGTTGATCGCGCTCCTGGCGCCCGCCACGATCGCACAGGGCCTGCCCGACCTCGGCGACATCTCCGCCGCCTCGCTCTCCGAGAGCCAGGAGCGCACCATCGGCAACCGCATCATGCGCGAGGTGCGCATCGATCCCGCCTACGTGGACGATCCCGAGCTCACCGACTATGTGACCTCCGTGGGGCAGCGCCTCCTCGCCGCCGCCGACAATCCGCCGCACGACATGACCTATTTCGTGGTGCGCGACGACTCCGTGAATGCCTTCGCGCTCGTGGGCGGCCACATCGGCATCCACACGGGGCTCATCATGCTCACCCAGAGCGAGTCGGAGCTGGCGAGCGTGATGGCGCACGAGACCGGCCACATCCTCCAGAAGCACCAGGCGCGCTTCATCCACAGCGCGAGCCGCGCGCAGTGGACTTCGATCGCCGCCCTCGCCCTGGCCGTGCTCGCGTCGCGCTCGGGCGGCAGCGGCCAGGGAGCGGAAGCGGCGCTGGTCGGCGCGCAAGCCCTGCAGATCCAGAACCAGATCGACTTCACGCGCGAGAACGAGCGCGAGGCCGACCGCGTCGGGTTCCAGCTGCTCTCGCGCGCGGGCTACGACCCTCGGGCCATGCAGGCGTTCTTCGAGCGGATGCTGCGCGCCAACCGCCTGAACGAGTACAAGGGCACGCCGTCGTAC
>DATBEA010000271.1:0-5317 GCA_036276215.1 Usitatibacter sp. | reverse complement strand
GTCGAAGCCGAAGGCGAGCTGGCTGAAGGACTGCCAGTTCATGGTCGTGATCGTGAAGGCCTGCAGGAAGGACGCGAGCGCGAGGCCGGCGATCCCTCCCACGATGGCGAGCAGCACCGACTCCGCGAGGAACGCCACGAGGATGCTCGAGCGCCGGAAGCCCAGCGCCCGCAGCGTCCCGATCTCGGTGGTGCGGTTGGCGACCGCCGCGTACATGGTGATCATCGCGCCGATCATCGCGCCGATGGAGAAGATGATCGAGAGCGTGAGCCCCAGGATGCTGATGAAGGTCGAGAGGGACTTCGACTGCTCCTCGTAGAAGGCGGGCTCGCGCTTCACGTCGAGGATGAGCCGCTGGTCGCCGCTGATGTCGCGCTCGAGCTGCGCCAGGCGCTCGCGCCCGTCCAGCCGCACGATGACCGACGAATAGGCGGTGCGGCGGAAGGCCTGCATCATCTGCTCCACGTCGCCCCAGATCTCGGAGTCGAAGCCCGATTTCCCGCCGTCGAATACACCCACCACGGTCCACTCGCGCCCGGCGAAGCGCTGGCGCTCGCCGATGCCCACGCCCTCGAAGCCGTTGGAGATGGCGTGGCCCACGACGATCTCGGAGGTGCCGGCGCGAAACCAGCGGCCGTCCACGATCTTCACCTGGGGACGAAGCTGGATGCCGATCTGCGGGAGCCCGCGCACCACGATGTTCTGCGGCCTGTCGCTGCCGCGCTTGGGGATCTGCGTGAGCACCAGGGTTTCCTTGGACACGAGCGGCCTTCCCTCGGTGTCGCGGGCCACTTCCGGCATCGTCTCCAGGAGGGAGGCCTGGTCGCGGTAGACCGCGCTCTGGATCTCGGTCTGCGACGACTGGCGAAGCAGGATCGCGTTGTCGGCGCTGCCGGTGGACACGAGCGTCCTCTTCAGCCCGGCGTCGAGCATGAGCACCGCCGAGAACACGAACACCACCAGCGCCATGCCGCCCGCGGTGAGGAGCGTCGTGAGCTTGCGCGTCCAGAGGTTGCGGAAGATGTACGAGAAGGGAATCTTCATCCGGCGTAGCGCAGCCCTTCGACGATCTTCACGTTCGCCGCCCGGATCGAGGGCAGGATCCCGGCGAGCACGCCCACGGCCGCGGCGGCGAGCGCCTGGAGGCCGACCGTCTGCGCGGTCACGTAGAACACCGGGAACATCGAGCCCATGGCCGACTTGAACCCGGCCGCCATGGGAAAGGTGAGCGCGATGCCGATGGCGCCTCCCAGCACGGAGATCATCACCGACTCGCCGAAGATGAGGCCGGCCACGAAGCCGGGCGGGAAGCCCAGGGCCTTCAACGTCGCGTATTCCGCGAGCCGCTCGCGCGCGGTCATCGCCATCGTGTTGGCGACCACGGCGAAGATGATGATGATCACCACGAAGGACACGATCTTCACGGCGGTCACGATCGCCTCGGTCTGGGCCACGAAGCCCAGCGAGAAGGCCTTCTCCGTCTCCGTGAGCGTCTCGGCGAGGGAGTTCCTGAACTCCTTGTCGATCGCCTGGCTCACCTCGGCCGCGCGCGAGCCGTCGGCGATCTGCACGATGAAGACCCCGGCGTACTCGGCACGCTTGGGATAGCGCTTCTTCATCTGCTCGTTCAGGTAGTCCCAGTGGAAGTAGAGCTGGCGGGTGACGGTGGTCTCGTCCTTGGGCTCGTAGATGCCGCGCACGGTGAACTCCCACGTGCCCCCGCCGTAGATGGGGCTCGTCATCGGGATCACGTCGCCCACCTTGAAGCCGTGCTGGTCGGCGATGAGGCGCCCCACCATGCAGCCGCGCTGGTCCTTCTTGAAGGCGAGGAGCTGGTCGCGGTCCACCTTGAACTCGGGATAGAGGTCGAAGAAGACGTCGTGGTCCACGGCGAACGTGGCGAAGAAGTTCTGGAACGACTGGTCCTTGTAGATGCCGCCGAACCAGTTGGAGATGGCCACCGCCGTCACGCCGTCGATCGCCTTGATGCGCTCGCGGTAGTAGGCGGGGAGCGAGAAGACGAGCGAGGTGGCGTTGCGCGTCACGAGCCGGTTCGCCGAGGCCATGTCCGCCCCGGCGTACCACGCGTTCACCACGGTCTGCAGCAGCCCGAAGGCGAGGATCGCCACGACCAGGCCCACGATGGTGAGCAGGCTCCTCAGCCTGTGGCGGAAGATGTTCTTGAAGACGAGGCGCAGGTAGTACATCAGGGTTTCTCGGCGATGAGCTCGCCCTTCTCCAGGTGCGTCACGTGGCGCGCCGATTCCACGGCGTGCGCGTCGTGGGTCACCATGATGACGGTCTTGCCCATCTCCGCGTTCAAGCGGCGAAGGAGTCCCAGGATCTCCTCGGCGCTTTTCCTGTCGAGGTCCCCGGTGGGCTCGTCGGCCACGATGATCGACGGGTCCGTGATGAGCGCCCGGGCGATCGCCACCCGTTGCTGCTGGCCGCCCGAAAGCTCGTTCGGGTAGTGCTCCATGCGGTCGGCGAGGCCCACGAGGGCGAGCGCGGTCTCCACCCGCACCCGCCGCTCGCGCCGCGAGAGGGAAGTGAGCAGCAGCGGCAGCTCCACGTTCTCGAAGGCGTCCAGCACCGGCATGAGGTTGTAGAACTGGAAGATGAAGCCCACGTTCGCGGCCCGCCAGTCGGCGAGGTCCGCTTCTCCCAGCCTCGTGATGTCCTCGCCATGCACGAGCAGCTCTCCCGAGTCGGGCTTGTCGATGCCGGCGATGAGGTTCAGCAGCGTGGACTTGCCCGATCCCGAGGGCCCCATGAGCGCGATGAAATCGCCCTCGGGAATCTCGAGCGTGATGTCGCGAAGCACCGGCACGACCTGGTCGCCGCGCCTGTAGGCCTTCGACAGGTGCGAGATGCTCACCATCGGGCGAGCGTCCACGCGGCTATTTCTTGGCGATGGCGACAGCGGCGCCGTCGCGCAGCCGCTCGGGCGGGTTCAGGGCCACCTTGTCGCCCGCCTTCACGCCCGACACCTGCACCAGGTCGCCCAGCTTGGGCGCGTCTCCCACCGGCACCTGCTTCACGACGTTCCTGTCGCCCAGCAGGAAGACCACGTTGCGGCCGTCGCGCTTCACCACCGCCTCGGGGCGCACCGCGGTCACCGGCGTGTGCTCCTCGGGCTTGGGCGCGCGCGAAAGGAACGCGACCTTGGCGCTCATGTCGGGGAGCACGCGCGGGTCCTTGTCGACGAAGCTCACCTTCACGAGGAGCGTGGCCTTGGTGCGGTCGACCGTCGGCACGATGCGCGACACCTGGCCCATGAGGCGAAGGTCGGGATAGGCGTCGAGCTGGATCTCGGCGGGCTTTCCGACCTGGATCTTGGAGATCGAGGCCTCGGAGACGTCGGCCTCCACCTCGAGCGTTTCCATGTCCGCCATGTTCACCACCGCGCCCTTCGAGTCGGTGGCCGAGGAGAAGGGCGTGATGATGTCGCCCACGTTGGCGTTCTTGGTGAGCACGATGCCGTCGAAGGGCGCGCGGATGAGCGTCTGGTCGAGCGCCACGCTCGCCTGGCGCGCGTTGGCTTCGGCGACGCCGATGGCCGCGCGCAGCGACGAGATCGACGCTTTCGCCTTCTCGTCGCGGGCCCTCGCGGTGTCGAGCGCCGCCTCGGCCACGAACTTCTTCGCGTAGAGGTCCTCGGTGCGCTTGTAGTTCAGGTCCGCGTCGCGCTGCTCGGCCTCGCCCTGCTCGAGGTTCGCGCGCGCGGCGGCGACGTTGGCCACCATCGAGTCGCGCGAGGCGGCGACGTCCTGGTTCTCCAGGCGCGCGATCACGTCGCCCGACTTCACGCGCGAGCCCTCCTGGACGCCCAGCCATTCGAGCCGGCCCGTGGCCTTGGTGGACACGGCGGCCTTGCGCCAGGCCGAGACCCGTCCCGTGGCGTTGAGGACCGAGATCGCCGCGGTGGGATAGGCCGTGGTGACCGCGGCCGTTTCCACCGACGCGGGCGCGTTCGCCTGCATGAACGAGACGCCCGCGACGATCGCGAGCAGCACGGCGAGGCCGATCGTCCACTTGTTGATCCAGCGCCGTTTCCGGCGGGGGGCGAACGACTTCGACTCGCGGTCGATCGTGAGCTTCGAAAGGTCGGGGGAGTTCACCGGCAAATTATAGACGCGAGACGCGTCTTCCCACCTACGCGAACAGCCTGAGCGTCTCCTCGTACAAAGGCTGGCCGCGCTCGGCGAAGGAATCCACGATCGAGAAGTGGTTGTGCCCGGGCAGCATCAGCTCGCGCGCCTGCGGCGCCCACGCCGCGGCGAGCTCGCGCGATTGTCGCTGGAACTCCGAGCTCTCGGATGCGCCCGCGGCGACCACGAGCGGCGCGGCGACGGTGGGCTTCCTGCCGAGGAGCGTGAGCGCGCGGGCGGCCTCGGCATCGAGCTTGAAGTCGGCGTTGAAGCCGTGGATGAGCAGCGGCTCGAAGTCGAACACGCCGCTGAAGGGCACGCCGCCCGCGATGCTCGCGGGATCGAGCTCGAGGCGGCTCCAGGGCGTGGCGAAGAGCGCCGCGGTGAGGTGCCCGCCCGCCGAATGCCCGCTCACCACGAAGGGCGGCGGCGCGCCGTATTTCGCGCCGTTCAGCGCGAGCCAGTTGGTGGCGTCGATGATGTCGTCCACGATGCGCGCGATGCCCACCTCGGGCGCGAGCCTGTAGTTGGGCATGGCCACGCTCACCCCGGCGGCGACCCACGAGGCGGCGAGCCACGAGAACATGCTCTTGTCGAGCGAGCGCCAATAGCCCCCGTGGATGAACATGAGCGTGCCGCGCGCGTGGGTCGCGGGAAAGACGTCGATGCGCTGGCGGGCGTGCGGGCCGTACGGCAGGTCGAGGTGCGGCTGGAGGACCTCGCGCACGAAGCCCGAATCCTTCTCCCAGCGGGCGAAGAACGCGGGATGCTCGGGGACGAGCGCGCGGTTGTTGTACTCGCGCTCGACGAACTCGGGCGTGAACGCCCCGCTCATCGCGCCGGCGTTTCGCGGATCGCGCGCGCGATGTCCTGGGCGACGCGGGCGAGCGCCCGGCTGTGCGCGGCGGCGAGTCCCTCGAGCCCGCCCGCGGCGGGCTCGGTGACGACGGTGCGGCCCACGCGTGCCGGCTGGCTGCCGCGCGTGCGGATGGTCCAGATCACGTCCTCGGAGGCTTCCGTCGCGGTGGATTCGAAGTGCTGCACGTCGACCGCCACGCGATAGTCGAAATCGAGCGAAGCGGACTGGCGGCTCGTGAGCACGCGCGGCGTGGCGAGCTCGGCTGCGAGCGCGTCGGAGAGCACCCGCGGGATCGCATCCCGGAGCG
>DATBEA010000270.1:0-1816 GCA_036276215.1 Usitatibacter sp. | reverse complement strand
TGGGCTTCCACGAGCGGCGCTCGAGCTTCGTCGCCGACACCTGGTCGTGCGAGGTGCTGCCGCCGCACGTCTCCGCGCTCATTCCACCCCTGCGCGAGATGTTCACCGCGATGAAGATCCGCGACCGCGTGCCCCAGCTCGAGGTGGCGGTGGGCGAGGACGTGACGGTGTTCGTATTGCGGCACCTGGAGCCGATCCCCGACGAGGACGCGCTGCTTCTTCGCGCCTTCGCCGATGCGCACGGCATCCAGTGGTGGCTCCAGCCCAAGGGCCCCGACACGGCCCACCCGTGGTATCCGATGCAGGCACCCGCGCTCGACTACCGGCTGCCTGAGTTCGGGTTGACGCTGCGTTACCGGCCGACGGAGTTCACGCAGGTGAACGCCGGCGTGAACCGCGCGCTGGTGCGCCGCGCGGTGGACCTCCTCGATCCGCGTCCCGGCGAGCGCGTGGGCGATCTCTTCTGCGGGCTGGGAAATTTCACGCTCGCCATCGCCTCTCGCGGCGCCGCGGCGGTGGGCATGGAAGGCGCGCCCGCGCTCGTCGAGCGCGCGCGCGAGAATGCGCGCCTCAATGGATTGGACGCCTCCGCGGGCCTGGAAGGTTCCGCGGAATTCCTGGCCTACGACCTGTACGCCGATGCCCAGGGCGCGCTCGCGAAGCTCGGGCGCGTGGACAAGCTCCTGATCGACCCGCCGCGCGACGGCGCGATCGAGATCTGCAAGGCGTTGGGAGACGACGGGCCGTCACGCATCGTCTATGTCTCGTGCAGCCCGGGGACGCTCGCGCGCGACGCGGGCGTGCTCGTGAACGTGAAGGGCTACCGGCTGGAGAAGGCCGGCGTGGTCAACATGTTTCCCCACACCGGCCACGTCGAGTCGATCGCGCTCTTCAGCCGCTAGTCGCTGCTCCCGCCCGTGATGCCCAGGATCGCGAGCAGGTTCGTGAACACGTTGTAGATGTCGAGGTAGAGGTTCAGGGTCGCGGACACGTAGTTCGTCTCGCCGCCGGTCACGATCCGGTTCACGTCGTAGAGCATGAACGCCGAGAAGATGCCGATCGCGATGAGGGAGAGCGCGATCATGAGCCCGGGCATCTGCAGGAAGATGTTCGCGATCATCGCCACGAGCAGCATGATGGCGCCCACGAACAGGAACTTGCCCAGGCCGCCCAGGTCGCGCTTGATCACGGTGCCCAGGCTCGCCATCGCCGTGAAGACGACCGCGGTCCCTCCGAACGCGAAGGCGATCAGCGTCACGCCGTTCGACATGCCGAGGATCACGCCCAGCAGCGGCGCGAGCATCACGCCCATGAAGAAGGTGAACGCGAGCAGCAGCGCCACGCCCAGGCCGCTGTTGCGATTGGCCTGCACGGCGAACATGAGACCGTAGGCGCCGACCAGGAACACCAGCGCGAACATCCCGCCGTGCCCTGCCACGACCTGGTTCAGCTTGAGCGCGACGCCCAGCCATGCGCCGGCGATCGTCGGCAGCATCGACAGCGCGAGCAGCGCATACGTGTTTCGAAGGACCCTGTTCCGGGAGAGCGCGTACGTCGAGGCCGCTTCGCCCTGCCGCACCAACGGGGTTTCGGGTTGCATAAATGCTCCTTGGCAGTCATTGGCGGCCGGAGTCGACCGCCTTGGTAGAGTATGGGGCCGTTGCGCCGTTTTCAAGGCGGCCGGCGAAATGAGTAAAATCGCTTACGAATCAGGTAGCTAAGCGACGTACTCACTTCAGGTTATGGGCGCACCAAGACCGGCTCCAGGATTTTTGAAAGCAACGGAAGGTTGGCCGAGCGGTTTAAGGCACCGGTC
>DATBEA010000269.1:0-8015 GCA_036276215.1 Usitatibacter sp. | reverse complement strand
GAGATCATCGGCGAGGCCAAGGCGAAGGGCGCCGCGATCACCTGCGACGTGGGCGTGCACCATCTTCACCTGAGCGACCGCGACATCGCCGACTTCGACCCGCTGTGCAACCTCGTGCCGCCGCTTCGCGACCCTTCCGATCGCGAGCGGCTGCGCCGGGCGCTCGCCGAAGGAACCCTCGACGCGGTCTGCTCGGACCATACCCCCCTGGACGAGGACGCCAAGCAGGTGCCCTTCGCCGAGGCCCAGCCCGGCGCCACGGGCCTCGAGCTGCTGCTCCCGCTCACGCTGCAATGGGGCCGGGAATGCGGCCTCACGCTGGCGGACACCCTCGCAGCCGTCACGATCCGGCCGGCCCGGATCCTGGGGGTTGCCGCGGGAACGCTCGAACCCGGAGCGAGCGCCGATGTCTGCCTTTTCGACCCCTCGCGGCCGTGGCGGGTCGAGCCCTCCGCCCTGGCGAGCCAGGGCAAGAACACGCCTTTCATGGGGCTCGAGCTCACGGGCCGCGTCATGCGCACGCTGGTAGGCGGTCGCACTGTTCATGCCGCCTGAAGGCGGCGGGCCCTTCACGGAGATCGCGATGTCCAATCCCCTCCTCGAATTTTCATCGCTGCCGCGCTTTTCGGCGATCCGCCCGGAGCACGTCGTGCCCGCCGTGGACGAGCTCATCGCGGGAGGGCGTGCCGTGATCGAGAGGTTGGCGGCGCGCGACTCCCTTCCGACGTGGGAGAGCTTCGTCGAGCCGCTCGACGACGCCAACGAGAAGCTCGCGCGCGCGTGGGCCCAGGTCTCGCACCTGAACGCGGTGATGAACACCCCGCAGCTTCGCGACGCGTACAACGCGGCGCTGCCCAAGGTCACGCAGTACTTCTCCGAGCAGGGCCAGGACCAGCGGCTGCACGCCGGGTTCAAGGCGCTCGCCGGCACGCGCGGCTTCGAATCCTGGCCGGCGGCCCGCCGCCGCCACGTGGAGAACGAGCTGCGCGATTTCCGCCTGGGCGGCGCGGAGCTCCCGCCGCCGCAGAAGGCGCGTTTCCTCGAGATCCAGGCCGAGCTCGCGCGCCTGGGCTCGCTCTTCCAGGACAACGTGCTCGACTCGACCAACGACTTCGCGCTCTTCGTGGACGACGAGGCGGAGCTCTCGGGCATTCCCGCCGACGTGCGCCAGGCCGCGCGCGAGGCCGCGGCGAAGGACGGCCGCGAGGGCTGGAAGCTCACGCTGCAGATGCCCTGCTACATGCCGGTCATGCAGTACGCGGACCACCACGGGCTTCGCGAAGGCATGTACCGGGCGTACGTGACGCGCGCTTCCGAGCTCGGAGCCGATCCCAAGTGGGACAACACCGCGGTGATCCGCGACATCCTGCGGCTTCGCGCCGAGGCGGGGCACCTGCTGGGCTACCGGAATTTCGCCGAAGTGTCGCTCGCCCGCAAGATGGCCTCCAGCCCGGGCGAGGCGCTCGAGTTCCTCGAGGACCTGGCGCGCCGCTCGCGCCCGTTCGCCCAGCGCGACATGGAGGAGCTCGTCACCTTCGCCCACGAGGAGCTCGACCTCGCCCAAGTGCGCGCGTGCGACATGGCCTACGTGAGCGAGAAGCTGCGGCAGAAGCGCTACGCCTTCTCCGACCAGGAAGTGAAGCAGTACTTCCCCGAGGACGAGGTGCTCGGCGGCATGTTCCGCGTGGTCGAGACGCTCTACGGCGTGTCGATCCGCCGCGGGCAGGCGGAGGTCTGGGACCCCACGGTGCGCTTCTACGAGATCACCGACCGCGAGGGCAACCGCGTGGGCCAGTTCTACCTCGACCTCTATGCGCGCGAGTCCAAGCGCGGCGGGGCCTGGATGAACGACGCCATCAACCGCCGGCGCATCGCCAACCACGTGCAGACGCCGGTCGCCTTCCTCACCTGCAACTTCTCGGCGCCCGTGGGCGGCAAGCCCGCGCTCTTCACCCACTCCGAGGTGAACACGCTCTTCCACGAGTTCGGCCACGGGCTGCACCAGCTTCTCACGCAGGTGGACGAGCTGGGCGTGACCGGCATCAACGGCGTCGAGTGGGACGCGGTGGAGCTCCCCAGCCAGTTCATGGAGAATTTCTGCTGGGAATGGGACGTGGTCGCACCCATGACGCGCCATGTCGCCACCGGCGAGCGCATCCCGCGCGCCCTCTTCGAGCGCATGGTCGCGGCGAAGAACTTCCAGAGCGGCATGCAGTTCGTGCGCCAGCTGGAGCTCGCGCTCTTCGACATGCGGCTGCACTTCGACTTCGATCCGGAGCGCGGCGACATGATGGCGCTCCTGGCCGACGTGCGAAGCCAGGTCGCGGTGGTGATCCCGCCCGCGTACAACCGCTTCCCGCAGCAATTCGCCCACATCTTCGCGGGCGGGTACGCGGCGGGCTACTACAGCTACAAGTGGGCGGAGGTGCTCTCGTCGGACGCCTACGGGGCCTTCGAGGAGGCCGGCGTGCTCGACCCGGAGACCGGCGCGCGCTTCAGGCGCGAGGTGCTCGCCGCGGGCGGCAGCCGCCCGGCCCTCGAGTCGTTCGTCGCCTTCCGCGGCCGCAAGCCGCAGCTCGACGCCCTTCTGCGTCATAATGGAATGACGGCCGCGGTCGACGGCTGAAGGGCGGAGGTTCCATGAGGACGATGAGAATCGCGGTTCTTGCGGTTGCCACGCTCGCCGCGGTGAGCCTGGCGCAGACGAACGTCTATCGCTGGACCGACAAGGACGGCAAGCTCCACTTTTCCGATTCCCCGCCCCCCGAGGACGCGAAAGACGCGGCCCAGAAGCGCATGGGCGGCGGCGGTCCCGACGACTCGAACCTGCCCTACGCGACGCAGATGGCGGCCCGGCGCAACCCGGTCGCGATCTACGTGAGTCCCGATTGCGGGGATCCCTGCGGCAACGGGCGCGAGCTGCTCGAGAAGCGCGGCGTGCCCTACGACGAGCGCAACCCGCAGAGCAACGTCGCCGACCGCGACCAGCTGAAGAGCCTCACCGGCGGACTTTTCGTTCCCACCCTCGTGATCGGCTCGGCCACCGTGCGCGGCTACGACGACGAGCGGTGGAACACGGCGCTCGATACCGCCGGCTACCCGCGCACCCGCCTGCCCGGCCAGGGCTCGATGCGCCGCAACGCCGCCGAGGCGCCCGCCGCGGCGCCGGCCACGCCTCCCGGCGCACCCCAGAAGTAGCCCGGAATCCGCACGGTGAAGGTGGCGACCTGGAACGTGAACTCGCTCCGGGTCCGGCTCCCGCATCTCGTCGATTGGCTCGCCGCGCACTCTCCCGACGTGATGTGCCTGCTGGAGACCAAGTGCGACGACGCGGCCTTCCCGGCCGATGAGCTCGCCGCCGCGGGCTACTCGAGCGTTCACCACGGCCAGCGCGCGTACAACGGCGTGGCGATCCTCACCCGCGGCGAGGGTGCGCTGGTGTGCCGCGGCATTCCCGATTTTCCCGACGAGCAGAGCCGCGTGGTGGCCGTGGACGTGGGCGGCGTGCGCGTGGCGAGCGTCTACGTGCCCAACGGGCAGAGCGTGGGTTGCGACAAGTACGCCTACAAGCTGCGCTGGTTCGAGGCGCTCGCCGCCTGGCTCGAGGGCCAGCTCGCCTCCCATCCGCGCATCGCGGTCCTGGGCGACTTCAACGTGGCGCCCGAGGACCGCGACGTGCACGACCCCGCGGCGTGGGCCGGGCAGGTTCTCGCGAGCGAGCCCGAGCGCGCGGCGCTCAAGCGCATCCTCGACCTGGGATTCGTGGATTCCTTCCGGCTCTTCGAGCAGCCCGAGCGCTCCTTCACGTGGTGGGACTACCGCATGAACGCGTTCCGCCGCAAGATGGGCCTTCGCATCGATCACGCGCTGCTCTCGCCCGAGCTCGCGCGCGCGTGCCGCGCCTGCGCGATCGACGCGGCGCCGCGCTCGCTCGAGCGTCCTTCGGACCACGCGCCCGTGGTCTGCGAGCTCGCCGTCTAGTGGCGATCCTTCCGCCGCCCGTGGCCGAAGGCGAAGACGCGCGCGTGTCGCGGCTTCGCGCCTACGGCGTGCTCGATCCCGACCAGGCGCAGCCCGCGCTGGACGAGCTGGTGCGCCGCGCCCAGGACGCCTGCGGCGCCGCGATGGCGTGGCTCTCGTTTTTCGACGGCAAGCGCGAAAGGCTGCGCGCGCGAAGCGGCGTCGCGTTCGCGTACCTGCCGCGAGAGCAGTCGCTCGCCTTCTGTGCGGAGCCGCGGCGCGAGCCGCTCTTCGTGGACGACCTCACGCTCACCGAGCACGCGACCCATCCGCTGGTGGCCTCGGGGCCCCAGGCGCGCTTCCTCGCGCTGCTGCCGCTGGTGGCGCCCGACGGATTCGTCGTGGGAACGCTCACGGTGCTCGACGCCGCGCCGCGCCACCTTCGCGCCGAGGAGCGCACCGCGCTCGCCAACATCGCATCGCTCGCCATGGCGCGGCTGGAATCGCGCCGCGACGGCGCCGACCCGGGCGTGCGAGGGACTGCCGCGCCGGTGCCGCGCCCGCTCGCCGAACGCCTGGAAGACGAGGTGCGCCGGCGCCGGGAGGCCGACGCCGCGCTCGCGCGCGAGAAGGAATTCTCCGAGGCCGTCCTCGAGAGCCTCGCCGGAGCCTTCTTCCTCGTTTCCGCCGAGGGCGCGATCCTTCGCTGGAACGCGGCGCTCGCCTCCGCGATCGGCTACACCAACGCCGAGATCGGCGCCATGCATCCGCTCGACTTCATTTCCGCACGCGACCGGGAAGGGATGGAAACCGCGATGCGCGAAGTCTTCGAGCAGGGCCGCGAGCTCTCGCTCGAGGCCGAGATCGTCGATCGCGCCGGCAACGTGCGCCCTTATGCGGTGTCGGGAAAGCCCCTGCGCGTGGGATCGAGCACGTACATGGTCGGCGTGGCGCGCGACATCACGCTGAGGAAGCGCACCGAGCAGCAGATGGCTCGGGCCAAGGAGCGCCTCGACCTTGCGCTCTCGGGCTCGCGGCTCGCGCTGTGGGACTGGGACCTGAAGAACGACAAGGTGTACTTCAACGAGAGCTGGGCCTCGATCCTGGGCATCGCGCCGCGCGAGTCCACGTTCGCGGGCGACGAGGTCGCCGGCTGGACCCACCCGGAGGATCGCCCGGTCTTCGCCGCCGCGCTCGGCAACGCGGTGAAGGGCGTGAGCGACGAGTTCGATTGCGAGTACCGCGTGACCCACGCCTCGGGCGAATGGATCTGGATCCACTCGCGCGGCAAGGTGACCCAGCGCGACGATTCCGGCCGCGCCATCCGCATGACGGGCACCTCGCACAACGTGAGCAAGAGGAAGCGCGCCGAGGAGCGTGCCGAGTACCTCGCCACGCGCGACGCGCTGACGGGCCTGCCCAACCGGATCCTGCTGCACGATCGCCTCGAGCAGTGCATCTTCAACGCGGCGCGCAACCAGGTGGGCTTCGCCTTCATGTTCATCGACCTGGACCGCTTCAAGACCATCAACGACTCGCTCGGCCACCAGGTGGGCGACGAGCTCCTGAAGCGCGTGGCCTCGCGCCTCACCGCGTGCGTGCGTGCGACCGACACCGTGGCCCGCCTGGGCGGCGACGAGTTCGCGGTGATCCTCGAGAACCTGGACGACGACGACGACGAGGGCGCCCAGGAAGTCGCCGAGAAGATGATCGCCGCCATGGGCGCACCCATGCTGATCGAGAGCCAGCACCTCTCGACCTCCTGCTCGATCGGCATCAGCCTCTATCCCAACGACGGCCGCGACTCCCAGGCGCTCATGAAGAACGCCGACGTCGCGATGTACTGCGCGAAGGAGAAGGGCCGCAACAACTACCAGTTCTTCTCGCAGGACATGAACTCGCGCGCCCAGGAGCGCCTCTCGGTGGAGAACTACCTGCGGCTCGCGCTTCGCAGGAACGAGCTGGTGCTCCACTACCAGCCGCGCGTGCGCATCGACACGGGCGAGCTGGTGGGCGTGGAGGCGCTGGTGCGCTGGCAGCATCCGCGGCGCGGGCTGCTCATGCCCGAGCGCTTCATCGGGGTCGCGGAGGATTCGGGACTCATCGTGCCCATCGGCGAATGGGTCCTCGAGCACGCGTGCACGCAGATCCGCGGGTGGCAGTCTCGCGTGCCGGGCCTGAAGCTCGCCGTGAACCTCTCGGTGGGGCAGATCGCCGACGGGGAGCGCCTGTGCCGCGCGGTGGAAGCCGCGCTGGGTTCCAGCGCAATCCCGGCCCAGACGCTCGAGCTCGAGCTCACCGAGTCGCACCTCATGCAGGACATCGAGGAGAAATCGGCGTTCCTGCGGCGCCTGGGCGACATCGGCGTGGGGCTCTCGATCGACGACTTCGGCACCGGCTACTCGTCGCTTTCGTACCTGAAGGCGCTGCCGGTGGATTCGATCAAGATCGACAGCTCGTTCGTGCGCGACATCGGCGCCGACCCGAACGACGAGGCCATCATCCGCGCGATCGTCGCCATGGCGCATTCGCTGCACCTGTCGGTGATCGCCGAGGGCGTGGAGACCGCCGAGCAGCTCGCGGCGCTGCGCGACCTGGGGTGCGACGAGTACCAGGGGTTTCTCGAGAGCCCGGCCCTGTCGGCGGCGGATTTCGAAGCGCGGTACTTGCGGTAAAGCTCACCGCGCTCCGGCCGTTGGCGTGGTTCAGTCCTTGGTGTCGATCTTCAGCTCCTGCACCTTGCGCGTGAGCGTATTGCGCCCGATCCCCAGGAGCCCCGCCGCCTCGATGCGCCGCCCGCCCGTGTGCTGCAGGGCCTTCACGATGAGGGCGGTCTCGAACTCGCGGGTGAGCGCCGCGCTGATGCCCGATTCGCCGCGCGTGAGCCGGCTCGCCACCTCGCGCTCGAGCATGCGGCGCCAATCGGTCTCGGCGGCGGCGGCGGACGGATCGGTGCGCACCTCGGGCGGCAGGTCCTTCACGTCCACCACCTGGCCCGGCGCCATCACCGTGACCCAATGGCACACGTTCTCCAGCTGGCGCACGTTGCCCGGCCACTCCTGCGCCTGGAGGAACTGGAGCGCCGCGGGCGTGAGGCGCTTGCCCTCCACGCCCAGGTCGCGCGCGCTCTTCACCAGGAAGTGGCGCGCAAGGGCGGGGATGTCCTCGCGCCGCTCGCGCATCGCGGGCAGCCGCAGCCGGATCACGTTCAAGCGGTGGAAGAGGTCCTCGCGGAAGAGCCCCTGGCGCACGCGCGATTCGAGCTCCTGGTGCGTGGCCGCGATCACGCGCACGTTGGCCGCGAGCGGCATGTGGCCGCCCACGCGGTAGAACTGGCCGTCGGAGAGCACGCGCAGCAGGCGCGTCTGCAGGTCCTGCGGCATGTCGCCGATCTCGTCGAGGAACAGCGTCCCGCCCTCGGCCTGCTCGAAGCGGCCGCGGCGCATCGCCTGCGCGCCCGTGAAGGCCCCGCGCTCGTGGCCGAAGAGCTCGCTTTCCAGGAGGTCCTTGGGGATCGCGGCGGTATTGATGGCGATGAACGCACGCGCGGCGCGCGGGCTGTGGCGGTGCAGCGCGCGCGCGACGAGCTCCTTGCCCGTGCCGGACTCGCCCGTGATGAGCACGGTGGCCTGGGATTGCGCGAGCCGCCCGATGGCGCGGAAGACCTCCTGCATCGACGGAGCCTGGCCCAGGATCTCCGGGGCCTCGGCCTCGACCTGCGGAACGTCGCCGCGGCGCCGGCTCTGCTCGAGGGCGCGGCGCACGAGCTCCACGGCATGGTCCACGTCGAAGGGCTTGGGCAGGTATTCGAACGCGCCGCCCTGGAAGGCCGCCACCGCGCTCTCGAGGTCCGAGTAGGCGGTCATGATGATCACGGGCGTGGCCGGGAAGCGCGACTTCAGTTGCTGCATGAGCTCGAGCCCCGAGGCGCCCGGCATGCGGATGTCGCTCACGACGACATCGGGCGTCTCGCCGCCCAGCTCCTCGAGCGCCTCGGCGGCCGCGCTGAAGGTGCGATGCGCGATGCCCTCCCGCGAGAGCGCCTTCTCGAAGAC
>DATBEA010000268.1:0-4466 GCA_036276215.1 Usitatibacter sp. | reverse complement strand
TTCTTCGCCTCCGCATGCGCGGCGCCCTTTTCCAGCACGTGGATCAGGTTGGTGAGGGCGCGGGTGATCGTGGGGATGCTGGCGTCGTACATCGCGGGCATGTGGGTCTCCTGGTATCGAAGCCCCGAAGCGTATCATTCTCCCCGCACGACACCACCAACAACAGGGAGAGATTCGATGAAACTGCCGATGCTGAAACTCGCTGCCGGCGCGCTGCTCTGCGTCGCCTCGCAGCTCGCCGCCGCCGATTGGAAGACCTACGACGTTCCGTCGTACGGATATTCGATGCTGATTCCCGAAGGCACGAAGATGACCACGAAGGAGCTGGGCGGCGGTTGGGGCCAGCTGTGGGGCAATTCCGATGGCGTGAAGCTCTACGGGCTCGCGAAGCTGGGCGCGAAGGAGTCGGACGCCGACATCGAGAAATACGCCGTGAAGGTGATAGGCATCCCGGCCGGGCAATGGAAGATGATCGACTCCGGATCCGGCCGCGGATTCACGCGCTCCAAGACTTTCGAGGCAGTCAACGGCAACAAGCTCTACTTCGGCGGCTACGGCGTGGGACGGCAGGGGAACTACCTGCTCTACGTCGAGACGACCGTGGACGACTACAACGAGCACAAGGCCGATTACAAGAAGTGGTATGACTCGATAAAGGTGTATTGACCCGTGCTACTCTCGCGTTCCAATGCCTGCACGGAACGCGAGAGCCCGCCTCGAATCCATTGCGCGCGACGCGATGGTGAAGCAGGGACTGCAACCTAGCTTTTCCGCGCAGGCGCTCGCCGAAGCGCAAGGCATCACCCGCGCCGCAACGCCCACTCCTGCAACGCGCGACCTGCGCCAGCTCCTCTGGTGCTCGATCGACAACGACGATTCGCTCGACCTCGACCAGCTCTCGGTGGGCGAAGTGCTCGCCAGCGGCGCCACGAAGATCCTGGTCGCCATCGCCGACGTGGATGCCCTGGTCAAGAAGGGCTCGGCGATCGACGATCACGCCAGCGCGAACACGACCTCGGTCTACACCGCCGGCGGCATCTTTCCGATGCTCCCCGAGAAGCTCTCGACGGACCTCACCTCGCTCGCCGCGGGTGCCGAGCGCCTCTCGATCGTCGTGGAGATGACCGTGACTCCCGCGGGAACCATCGACGCTTCCGACATCTATCCCGCGGTCGTCGTGAACCGCGCGAAGCTCGCCTACGACTCGGTGGCGGCGTGGCTCGAGGATTCGGCCCCCGCGCCCAGGGCCCTCGCCGCCGTCGCGGGCATGGACGGGCAGATTCGCCTCCAGGATCGCGCGGCGCAGGCCATGCGGCGGGAACGCCAATCCCACGGGGCGCTGCGCCTCGAGACCACCGAGCTCCACGCGGTCTTCGACGGCGACGCGCTCGAGGACCTGCGCCCCGACCGGAAGAATCGCGCCAAGGAGCTCATCGAGGACTTCATGATCGCCGCCAACGGCGTGATCGCGAGGTACCTCGAGGCGAAGAAGCTCCCCTCGATTCGCCGCGTGCTGCACGTCCCCAAGCACTGGGATCGCATCGTCGCGCTCGCAGCCGAGGCGGGCGAGAAGCTGCCTTCCACGCCCGATGCCGCCGCGCTCGATGCGTTCCTCGCGAAGCGCCGCGAGGCCGACCCCGAAAGATTTCCCGACCTCTCGCTTTCCGTGATCAAGCTGCTGGGCTCGGGCGAGTACGCGCTCGAGGTGCCTGGCGATCCGCCCGAAGGCCACTTCGGCCTCGCGGTGAAGGACTACACGCATTCGACCGCACCCAACCGGCGCTTTCCCGACGTCATCACGCAACGGCTCGTGAAGGCGGCGTTCGGCGGAGCCGCGCCCCCCTACACCGCCGACGAGCTGAGGACATTGGCAGCGCACTGCACCCAGCAGGAAGACAACGCCGCCAAAGTCGAGCGGCAGGTGGCGAAGTCCGCGGCGGCACTCCTCCTCGCGTCGCGCATCGGCGCCCAATTCGACGGCATCGTGACGGGCGCCTCCGACAAGGGCACGTGGGCTCGCATCACGCAGCCCGCGACCGAAGGCAGGATCGTTCGCGGGTTCGAAGGGCTGCAAGTTGGCGACCGCGTCCACGTGCAGCTCCTTCATACCGACGTCGAGCGCGGCTTCATCGACTTCGCGAACGTGAGGAAATCCCCTTGAGCGCTGCCTACGAAGACAAGGCCTTCCTCGAAGGCGAGGACGCGCGGCCGCTGCGCATCATGGCGGAATACATCGCGCCCATGAGCGCCTTCCACCGCGAGCGCATCTCCGACACCGTCGTCTTCTTCGGTTCCGCGCGGATTCGCCCCGACGGCCCGCTCGGCCGCTATTACGACGACGCACGCGAGCTCGCCCGCCTCGTCACGGTGTGGTCGAAGGGGCTCGCCTCGCACGCGCACCGCTATGTGGTGTGCACCGGCGGCGGCCCCGGCATCATGGAGGTGGCCAACCGGGGTGCGAGCGACGCAGGCGGCCTCACCGTGGGCCTGAATATCGGCCTGCCCCACGAGCAGCGTCCCAATCCGTACATCACGCGGGGCCTGTCGTTCGAGTTCCACTACTTCTTCATGCGCAAGCTCTGGTTCGCGCTCCTCGCGCGCGCACTCGTGGTCTTCCCGGGCGGATTCGGCACGCTGGACGAGATGTTCGAGGTGCTCACCCTCATGCAGACGCAGAAAGTGGACCGGCGCATCCCCGTGGTGCTGTTCGGTTCCGAATACTGGAAAGAGGTCGTGAATTTCGAGGCGCTGGCGAAGCACGGCACCATCGATCGCGAGGACCTCGATCTCTTCCGCTTTGCGGACGATCCCGCCGCGGCACTCGCCATCCTCCAGGCGGGAATCCAGTCGGAAGGCGAGGCCCGCGCGCCCGACGTCGCGCATTCGCGAACGCCGTAACGGAGCGCCTGTCCAACAGGCGTGCGACCCGCTAGCGCCGTTTTCCTGCTGGACTGCGACAACACGCTGCTCGACAACGATCGCGTGCAAGACGACCTTCGCCAGCACCTCATCCAGGAGTTCGGCGCCGCGGCCTGCACGCGCTACTGGGCGATCTTCGAGGAGCTGCGGGCGGAGCTGGGTTACGCGGATTACCTCGGCGCGCTCCAGCGCTACCGGCTGGACGACCTGCACGACCCGAAAGTGCTCCTCCTGTCGGCCTACCTGGTCGACTATCCCTTCGCCGACCGGCTCTATCCCCGCGCGCTCGAAACTGTCGCGCACCTTTCGCGCCTCGGGCCCACCGTGATCCTCTCCGACGGGGACGTGGTCTTCCAGCCCCGCAAGGTCCAGCGCTCGGGGCTATGGGATGCGGTCGAGGGCCGCGTGCTCATCTACATCCACAAGGAGCAGATGCTCGACGACGTGGCGGAGCGCTATCCCGCGCAGCGCTACTTCATGGTGGACGACAAGCTGCACGTCCTCGCGGCGATGAAGGCGATCTGGAGGGAACGCCTCACGACCGTCTTCGTGCGCCAGGGCCACTACGCTTTCGATCCCGCGATCATCTCGGCATCCCCAGCGGCGGACATGACGATCGAGCGCATCGGCGAGCTCGCGCAATTCGATCTCCAGGAGGTCACATGAAACCCACGAGACAGCTTCACGACCTCGGCCAGAGCCTCTGGCTGGACAACATCACCCGCGGGATCCTCGACGACGGCACGCTCGAGCGCTACATCCGCGACTACGACATCACCGGGCTCACCTCGAACCCCACGATCTTCGACCTCGCGATCAAGGATTCCGGCGCCTACGACGAGGCGATCGCGACCAAGTCGCGTTCCGGGAAGTCGGGCGAGGGCCTCTTCACCGAGCTGGCGCTCGAGGACCTGGTGCGAGCCGCCGATCTCTTCCGTCCGGCGCACGACGCGAGCAATGGCGTGGATGGCTGGGTCTCGATGGAGCTCTCGCCGCTGCTCGTGAACGACACCACGGGCTCGGTCAAATCCGCCGCCGAGCTTTACGCACGGGCCAAGCGGCCGAACGTCTTCATCAAGATTCCGGGGACGCAAGCCGGTGTTCCCGCGATCGAGGAGTCGATCTTCGCCGGCGTGCCGATCAACATCACGCTGCTCTTCTCGCGCGAGCAATACGTCGCCGTGGCGGAAGCGTACATGCGCGGCATCGAGCGCCGCATCGCGGCGGGCCGCACCCCGCGTGTGGCTTCCGTGGCCTCGCTCTTCGTGAGCCGCTGGGACGTGGCCGTGAAGGACAAGGTGCCCGCCGAGATGCGTAACCGCCTGGGCCTTGCCATCGCGCGGCGCACCTACAAGGCCTATCGCGAGATCCTGGGATCGGTTCGGTGGAAGAAGCTCGCGGCGGCCGGCGCCATGCCGCAGCGCCTGCTCTGGGCGAGCACGGGCACCAAGGACCCGAACGCACGCGACGTGCTCTACGTGGAAGCGCTTGCCGCGCCCGATACCATCGACACCATTCCCGACAAGACGCTCCGTGCCTTTGCGGAG
>DATBEA010000267.1:0-2046 GCA_036276215.1 Usitatibacter sp. | reverse complement strand
CTTTCTTCCCGTACTTCAACGACATCTTCCGCTCGCCCTGGTGGGAGCCCGTCGCCTGGTTCGACCGGCGCTTCGGACCCCACGGACCGGTCCAGGCGCTGCTCTTCCCGTTCTATTTCGCGCGGGAGAGCCTGCTCGTGGGCGAGCTTCCGTTTCGCGACTGGCGGCTCGCGGCGCTGATGGCGCTCGCCATCGCGGCGCTCGCGCGGCGCGGCTTCGATCGCGCAGGCGGCAAGCCCGCCGTCTTCGCGCCCCCGGGCGCGTGGCGATTCCTGGCGGTCTTCACGCTCGCGTCCTACGCCGTGTGGCTGGCGCTCTATTCGATCTACCGTTACCTGGTTCCGCTCGAGATGCTCTCGGGGCCGCTCATGGTCGGATGCGCGCTCTACGCCGTGCGCGGAACGATCGCGCGCGTCGTGGCGCTGGTGGCGCTCGCGGCCTTCGTCGTCGGCACGACCGCCAAGCCCGACTGGGGCCATCGCCCCTTCCGCGGCGCCTATTTCGACGTGGCGGTGCCCGAGATCGAGCCGCGGGCGCTCGTGATCGTGGGCCCGTTCGATCCCATGGCGTATGCGATCCCCTTCTTCCGCCGCGACGCGCGCTTCGTCTCCGCGCAGAACAATTTCCTCGAGCTCTCGCAGGCGAACCTGCTCGCGCGCCGGGCGGCCGGGCTCATCGCCACGCACCCGGGCCCGCTCTACTCCATCGACATCTTGCGGCGCGCCGACCCCGTGCTCGCCCATTTCGGCCTGGTGCGCGTCGAGGCCTCGTGCCTTCCGATCCGCTCCTACCTGGACGACAGCAGCATGCGGCTATGCCGGCTCGCGAGGAGCGCGTTGTACGATTCGAGGAGATAAGGAGGGCCACCGGACGTGCGGCTGCTGCTGGTCGAGGACGACGCGATGATCGGCACGGCGGCGCAGCAGGGCCTGCGCCAGGAAGGCCACGCGGTGGACTGGGTGCGAGACGGCCGCGAGGCCGAGCTCGCCGTGGCCAACGGCGTCTACAACCTCGTGCTGCTGGACCTGGGCCTGCCGCGCCGCGACGGGCTCTCGGTGCTGCGCGCGCTGCGGGCCAAGGGTGAGCAGGTGCCGGTCCTCGTCATCACCGCGCGCGACGCGGTGTCCGACCGCGTGGCGGGCCTGGACGCCGGCGCCGACGACTACCTCGTGAAGCCCTTCGACCTGGACGAGCTCGCCGCACGGGTGCGCGCGGTGCTGCGCCGCCACTCCGGGCGCGCGGCGGCCACGATCCACGTGGGCGAGCTCGACCTCGACACCGCCGCGCGCCGCGTGCGCTGGAAGGGCCGCGAGGTCGCGCTCTCGGCCCGCGAGTACGCCCTCCTCGAGGCCCTCGCAGACCGGCCGGGCGCCTTCCTCACCCGCGCCCAGCTCGAGGAGCGCCTCTACGGCTGGGACGAGGAGATCGCGAGCAACGCGGTCGAGGTCCACGTGCACGCGCTGCGCCGCAAGCTCGACCCGGCGATCATCCGCAACGTGCGCGGCATGGGCTACTCGCTGGTGCAGGACGCCTGATGTCGATCCGCCGGCGCCTGCTCGTGTGGCTGCTGGCCGCCGTCCTCGCGGGGGGCCTCACCGCGGCCGGGGTGGTGTTCTTCCAGGCGCGCGCGGAGGCGAACGACCTCTTCGACTACCAGCTGCGCCAGCTCGCGCTCACGTTGCGCGACCGTACCTTCATCCCGAGCGAGTTCGCCGAGGCGCTGAAGGGCGAGGACGCGCTCGACTTCGCGATCCAGGTCTGGGGTGCCGACGGCACCAAGCTCTACGAGTCGCACCGCAGCCTGCGCGTGCCCGGCGCGGTTCAACTGGGCTTCACGACGCAGGACTCCGCGTCGGGCCGCTGGCGAATCTTCGCGATCCAGCAGCGCGGCCTCACCATCCAGGTGGCGCAGCCCGTGGTGGTTCGCGATCGGCTCGCGGTCGAAGCGGCGTTGCGCACGCTGCTGCCCTTCCTCGTGGCGCTCCCGCTCATGGGCCTGCTCATCTGGCGCCTGGTGGGCCAGGAAATGAAGGTGCTCGAATCCAC